>DATGAF010000036.1:0-67472 GCA_035313645.1 Solirubrobacterales bacterium | reverse complement strand
ACACCCGACGCATAAGATCAGCCTCATGCCGGCGGTTCCATCGGTCAGCGCGCAGTTCTCGGTCACGGTGCGGGTCGAGCTCGACGCGCGGCAGGAGCCGCTCGGCAAGCTGACCGCGAAGATCGCCGAGGCCGATGGGGCACTTCAGGGCGTCGACCTGGTGCCGGGGGCCGGCGGCGAGGGCAAGCGCGTCCGCGAGTTCACGATCGACGCCCGCAACCAGAAGCACTGGGAGGAGATCCTGCGGGCGATCGGGTCGACGCGCGGGGCGCGCGTCCTCGGATACGTCGATCGCACCCTGCAGATGCACCAGGGTGGGAAGATCGAGCAGCAGAACAAGTATCCGCTGAAGACGCGCGACGACCTGTCGATGGCCTATACCCCGGGGGTCGCCCGCGTCTGCCAGGAGATCGCCGCCGACCGCTCGAAGGCGTTCGAGTACACGATCAAGAGGAACACCGTCGCGGTGGTCTCCGACGGCAGCGCGGTGCTCGGCCTGGGCGACATCGGCCCCGAGGCGGCGATGCCCGTGATGGAGGGCAAGGCGATGCTCTTCAAGGAGTTCGCGAACGTCGACGCCTTTCCGATCTGCCTCGACACCCACGATCCGGGGCGAATCGTCGAGACGGTGAAGCTCCTCGCGCCGGCCTTCGGGGGCATCAACCTCGAGGACATCTCGGCTCCTCGCTGCTTCGAGATCGAGGACCGCCTCAAGGGCGCGCTCGACATCCCCGTCTTCCACGACGACCAGCACGGCACCGCGGTCGTCACGATGGCGGCGCTCTTCAACGCCTTGAAGATCGTGGGCAAGGATCTCGAGGACCTGCGGGTGCTCGTGGTGGGGCTGGGCGCCGCCGGTGTGGCCGTGACCAAGATGATGCTCGCCTCGGGCGTGCGCCACGTGATCGGATGCGACCGCCGGGGCGCGATCTCCACGGAGCGGCAGGACTACGCGAACGGCGAGATGGGCCCGATGAAGCGCTGGTACGCCGAGAGCTCCAACCCGGACAAGCTCCAGGGCGGCCCCGAGGAGGCGATCCAGGGCTGCGACCTGTTCATCGGCGTCTCCGGCCCCGGGATCATCACCCCGGAGGCGCTCGGCAGGATGGCCGACGACGCAATCGTCTTCGCGATGGCGAACCCGAATCCTGAGGTGATGCCCGAGGACGCCAAGCCCTACGTGCGCATCATGGCCACCGGGCGCTCCGACTACCCGAACCAGATCAACAACGTGCTCTGCTTCCCGGGGATCTTTCGCGGCGCGCTCGACGCCGGCGCACCGCGGATCACCGAGGAGATGAAGCTGGCCGCGGCCAAGGGCATCGCCGAGGTCGTCGCCGAGGACGACCTGAGCGAGGACTACATCATCCCCAGCGTCTTCGACCGCGACGTCGCGCCCGCCGTCGCCGCGGCGGTGGTCGAGGAGGCGCGGCGGGACGGGATCGCGCGGTTCTCGGAGGAGACCGGGACCTTCGAAGCGCTCGAGTAGCGCTTGCACCGTTGGGAGGCACCGAGACCGGTGTGCCCGCCAGGAGCGGGTAGCAGGGTCGCATGAGGGCACTCGTCACCGGCGCCAGCGGGTTTCTCGGCTCCCGGCTCTGCCAGGCGCTCCTCGCGCGCGGTGACGCGGTGATCGGGCTGACCCGCGACCCCGAGCGCGCACGCACCGCCGTCCCGGCGGTCACCTGGCACGGATGGGACCCGACCTCCGAGCGCCCGCCCCCGAGCGCGCTCGAGGGAGTCGACGCGGTGGTCAACCTGATCGGCGAGCCGATCGACCAGCGCTGGACGGACGACGCCAAGCGGCGGATTCGCGAGAGTCGAGAGCGCTCCACCAAGAACCTGATCGACGCGCTGAGCGCCGCCGAGCCCCGCCCCCCGCTCCTGCTCAGCCAGTCGGCGGTGGGCTACTACGGCGACCGCGGCGGCGCCCTCGTCGACGAGTCGACCGGGCCCGGCTCGGGCTTCGACTCGCGGGTCTGCGTCTCGTGGGAGGAGGCGGCGCGCGCGGCCGCCGAGCTCGGCATTCGCGTCGTGGTCACCCGAACCGGCCTCGTCCTCGACCCGGACGGCGGCCTGCTCAAGCAGCTCCTGGTGCCGTTCAAGCTCGGCGTCGGGGGGCCGATCGCGGGCGGCGGCCAATGGATGCCGTGGATCCACGTCGCCGATTGGGTCCGCCTTGTGCTCTGGGCGCTCGATGGTGACGCCGCCTCGGACACCTACAACGCGACGGCGCCGAGCCCGGTCACCAACGGGGAGCTCTCGCGAGCCCTCGGCGGGGCCCTCCACCGTCCAGCCGCCGTGCCGGTGCCGAAGCTGGCCCTCAAGGCCAGGTTCGGCAACGAGGCCGCCGAGGCAGTGGTCGCGAGCCTCCGGGTGATCCCGCGCCGGGCAAGCGACGAGGGATTCGAGTTCGCGCACCCCGACCTCGAGCCGGCGCTCCGCGACCTTCTCCGCCGCTGAGCTCAGGGAACGCTGAGGGCGGTGTCGAAGACCGGGCCTCCGCTCGTCATCCGATAGCCCGCGAGCCGGTTCAGGGTGGTGTCGCCGACGTCGTCGATCGAGTATGTGCCCAGTACGGAACGGCGATCGCTGGTGTCGAAGAAGGCGCTCACCACCGAGTCGCGATCGTCTCCCCCGCTTCCGGCCCGGCGGATCGAGTCGAGCACCAGCGCCATCGCCTCGTAGCCGTAGGCCGCGTAGGGATCCGTGCGGCGGCCGTATCGGCCGGCGAATCGCTTGACGAACGCCCGCCCCGCCGATGGGAGCTCCCGGGGATCCTGCGCGGCGGCGGTGAGCAGCACACCGCGCGGAGGTGGGCCGTCCGCCCGGAGCAGCGGGCAGTTGAAGACGCCGGAGGGGCGGCGGCGCAGGAGCGCCGAGCCGAGCATGGCGTCGGAGCCGATCAGCGTCTGCGCGGAGCAGGGGTCCACGACATCGCGTCTCACGGCCGCCGGCACGCCGGTCGGCCCGCCGCCGTAGTAGAGGAGGTCGGCGCGGCCCACGGGGCTCTGCCGCAGGCCCCCGCCTGCCTCCCTGAACGAGGAGACCAGCGTCTTGCCGAACGCGGAGCCGTCGGTGAGGGTCGCGACGGTGCGGGCCCCCAGCCGCCTCGCCCACCCGGCTGCCGCCTCCCCCTGGACCTCGTCGCTCGGGATCACCCGGCCGAAGGTGCGCTCGCCGGTCGGCTGGACGTCGTCGGGGATCTGGTCGCCCGCCCCGAGGAACGGCTGCACCAGGTCGACGGCGCCGCTCGCCGGGGAGACCTGGAGCATGCGCGCCGCGTTCGTGACCGGCAGCGAGGACCTGGTGGCCCCGGAGTCGAAATCGCCGACGTAGGCGATCGCCGTCGAGTCCTGGGTGGCCCTGCGGGCGTTGGCCGCCGCCTGCGCCTGGCTCCAGCGAGCGGCCGCCCCGGCGCCGCTCGTGTCGTCGAGGTACACCGCTCGAACGGCGAGCTCGCCCACCTTCCCGTGCACGTCGGCCAGGGCGAGCTTCGCGCCGCCGACGACGTCGCGGCCGTCGCTCGCCTCGGAGCCGCGCAGCGGCATGCTGACGTACACGGTCACGTGCTCGCCGGCCTGGATCCCCGAGCCGGGGGAGGCACAGCCGGCGAGCGGCAGAAGCGCCGCCGCCAGGGCCGCGGCGATCGGGAGCAGCCTGGCCGGGGCTAGCCGAAGAACGGCGCGGCGACCTCGTAGTCCTCGGGGGGCACCGTGTGAAGTCGCGCCACGGCCTCGCTCAACGGCACCAGCTCGATCCTGGTGCCGCGGAGCGCGGGCATCGTCCCCCAGCGGCGCTCGTGGGCGGCGTCGATCGCCGCCACCCCGAGCCGGGTCGCCAGCACCCGGTCGAACGCGGTGGGGGTTCCGCCTCGCTGGATGTGGCCGAGCACCACCGCCCGGGTCTCGAACCCCGTCCGCCGCTCGATCTCCCGCTCGAGCCGGTGACCGATGCCCCCCAATCGGACATGGCCGAACTCATCGCGCTCGCCCTCGCTGACCTCCATCGTCCCCTTTTCAGGCATCGCGCCCTCGGCGACGACCACGATCGAGAAGTTTCGCCCCCGGGCGTGGCGGCGGCTGATCAAACGGCACACCTCCTCGATGTCGAAGGGGCGCTCCGGGATCAGGGTCACGTCCCCCCCGCCGGCGAGTCCCGAATGAAGCGCGATCCAGCCGGCGTGGCGACCCATCACCTCCACCACCATCACCCGGTGGTGGGACTCGGCCGTCGTGTGGAGACGGTCGATCGCCTCGGTCGCGACCTGGAGCGCCGTGTCGAACCCAAAGGTGACGTCGGTCGCGGCGAGGTCGTTGTCGATCGTCTTCGGCACTCCGAGCACCGGGACGCCGTGATCGGCGTTGAGCCTGGCGGCGGCTCCCAGCGTGTCCTCCCCGCCGATCGCGATCAGGCCGTCGAGGTGAAGGGCCGCCATCGTCTCCCCGACCCGCTCGGGGCCGTCGTCGCGCTTGAACGGGTTCGTGCGCGAGGTGCCGAGGATCGTCCCGCCCCGCGGGAGGATCCCCCGCGTCGACTCGATCGTCAGCTCCTCGGCCTCGTTCTCGATCGGTCCGCGCCAACCGTCGCGAAAGCCGACGATGGCGTGCCCGTAGAAGTCGATCCCCTTGCGGACGATCGCGCGGATGGCCGCGTTCAGGCCCGGGCAGTCCCCGCCTCCGGTGAGCACGCCGACGCGCACGGCCGGACCTTATCTCCAAGGCGAGCGCGCCGACCCGAGCAGGGTCGATTCGCCCGAGCCGGCCACCGCCCTCTTCGTCCGACGAATCAGCCGGAGCCCGCCAGCGCCTCGGAGCGCGACCGCAGGAACTCGAGCGCGCCGGACGCCGGTCGATCGACGGAGAGGAGCTCGGAGTAGGAGAGCTCCGCGCCGCTGAAGGCGGTGGCGTTCCAGAGCTCGCCGGACACCTCGGCCGTCCAAGGCCCCACGTATACATAGGGCTCGGGATGGTCGCCGTCCCCCGGGGAGGCGCCATAGTTGGCCCGCATCCCGGCATCCTCGTCGCCGGCCTCGTAGGCGATGTCGAAGTGCTCCGGCCACAGATTGAGCTCCGAGGGCCGGGCGCCTGCCTGAAGCTCCTCCCGCGAGCGCTCCAGGACCTCCGCGGCGAACGCGTAGAAGTCGGCCAGGCGAGCGGCGGCCTCGGGATCGATCCGAAGGGGAGTTCGATCCGCGGGCATCCCGTCCGGCAGGAGCCCGGGGCCGAGCAGCTCGGCAACCTCGGCGATGCTGGTGAGCGCGGTGCGGCTCTCCTGGCCGTCGCGGTCGAGGACGAGCTCCGGTCCCGCGACGCGCACCTGGAGCTGCCGCCCTTCGAACTCGAACTCGGGCGTCCCGAAGCCGCCGGGGGTCTGCCGCAGCGCGATCTCGTTGTGAGGCTTTCGCGCCGGGGCGACCAGCTCCTCGGCCACCCGGTGCAGGGCGTCGCGGGTGGCGGCGAAGGAGGCGGGGAGCGGCCTCAGCTCGACAGCCATCAGAGGCGACGGTGATCGGCGGCTAGCTCGACCATCGGCGCGTTCCCTTGAGTCCCCGCGCGCTCAGGGACCGAGCCACTCGATCAGCGGCTGGGACATCCGAACGAAGATGCCTATGAACAGGATCGCCAGGAAGATCAGGAAGCCGACCGCCCCGCCCAGCCCGAAGGCGTAGGCGACCACCATCGCGCACAGGCCGACGACGGTGAACACGAGGAGCTGCACCCGCGGGAATCTACCCCACCGTGGGGGCCGCCTCGCTCATCGCCGCGCGGGCCTCCCGCAGGAACCCGGCGACCGCCGCGGCGGCGTCGGCAGGCCCGGGGGCCTCCCCCACCGCCCGGACGAGACGGGTACCGACGATCACGCCGTCCGCGATCCGGCCGACGGCCGCGGCCTGAGCCGGGGTACCGATCCCGAATCCCACCGCCGCGGGCACCCGGGCGTCGGCGTGCACCGCCCCGACCAGGTCGGCGAGGCCGGGTGGCAGCTCATCGCGCTCGCCGGTCACGCGGGTGTCGGAGACGACGTAGACGAATCCTTCGGCCGCAGCGCAGATGTCGCGGCGGCGCTGCGCGGGCGTCGTCGGCGCGACCAAGGGAACGAACGGCAGCCCCGCCGCGTGAAGCGCCGCGGCGACCTCGCCCGCCTGGTCGAGCGGGAGGTCGGGAACGATGGCTCCCGCCGCCCCGGCGTCGGCGAGCAGGCTTGCGAACTCCTCCGCCCCGCGCGCCATCACCATGTTCGCGTAGACCATGGGGACCACCGGCACGGCGTCGCCGATTCGCCTGCAGATCGCGAGCACCCCATCCAGCGTGGCCCCGCCCGCGAGCGCGCGGGCGGCGGCGGCGTGGATCACCGGCCCGTCGGCGAGCGGATCCGAGAACGGGACCCCCAGCTCGATCAGGTCGGCGCCGGCCTCGACGTAGGCGTCGGCGACCGCGATCGCCGCGCGAGCGTCGGGAAAGCCACCCATCAGGTACGGCATCAGCGCCGCACGGCGCTCGCCTCGAGCCACGGCGAAGGCGCGCGAGATGCGCTCCGCACCGCCGCCCGTCTGGCCCCCGACTTCGGCGCCGCCGGAGTCGCCGTCGCTTCGATCAGGCATCGAGGTCACCGACGCGCGCCACTACTTCCGCCAGATCCTTGTCTCCGCGACCGCTGAGGCAGATCAGGTCGTAGCCGGGCGAAGCCGCCCCGGCGGGCGCCGCCGAGGTGACGGCCGCGTCGGAGAGGAGCCACGCGATCGCGTGAGCCGGCTCGAGGGCCGGCAGGATCCCCTCGAGCTTCGCCAGCTCGCGGAACGCGCCCAGCGCCTCGTCGTCGGTGACCGCCCGGTAGACCGCGCGCCCGGAGTCGCGCAGCTGAGCGTGCTCCGGCCCCACCCCCGGATAGTCGAGGCCGGCCGAGACGGAGTGGGCTTCGACGATCTGTCCCTCGTCGTCGGCGAGGACCGATGACATCGCGCCGTGGAGCACCCCCGTGCGACCGGCGGCCAGAGAGGCCCCGTGGCGCCCCTCGAGGCCCTCCCCTCCCGCCTCGACGCCGATCAGCTCGACCTGGGGGTCATCGATGAACGCGTAGAAGATGCCGATCGCGTTCGATCCGCCGCCCACGCACGCGACCACGCGGCCCGGCAGCGCCCCCTCCGCCGCGAGCGCCTGCTCGCGCGCCTCGTCGCCGATCACTCGCTGAAGGTCGCGGACCAGCGCCGGGTACGGCGCCGGCCCGACGACCGAGCCGATGATGTAGTGGCTGGTCCGCGAGTTCGCGACCCAGTCCCTGATCGCCGCGCTCACCGCTTCCTTCAGGGTCCGCGCCCCCGCCTCCACGGGGGCCACCTCGGCTCCCAGGAGCCGCATCCGCTCGACGTTCGGCGCCTGGCGGCGCATGTCCTCCGTCCCCATGTACACGACGCATTCGAGCCCGAGGAGCGCGCACGCGGTGGCGGCCGCCACGCCATGTTGCCCGGCGCCCGTCTCCGCGATCACCCGGCGCTTGCCCATCCGGACGGCCAGCAGCGCCTGCCCGACCGCGTTGTTGATCTTGTGGGCGCCCGTGTGGGCGAGGTCCTCGCGCTTCAGGTAGACCGTGCGGCCGATCCGCTCGCCGAGCCGCTGCGCTCGGTAGAGGGGGGTCGGACGCCCGACGAAGTCGGTCAGCAGGGCGTCGAGCCGGACGCGGAAATCAGGGTCGTCGCGAGCGTCCTGCCAGGCCGTCGACAGCTCGTCGAGCGCGGGAACCAGCACCTCGGGCACGTAACGGCCCCCGTAGGGGCCGAACCGCTCCTCGATCCCGCCAGCCGTCGGTTCGCTCGCCGAGCCCATCGTCCCCTTCCGCGGTCGCGCCCGGGCGCTCAAGCGATGACCCGCGGGTCCGTCGAGGCCCGCTGGGCACGCTCCAGGAACTCCGCCATCCGCACGTGGTCCTTCACCCCCGGCTCAGCCTCGACCCCGCTCGCCACGTCGACCGCGAACGGACGGGCGAGCGCCACCGCGTCGGCGACGTTGGCGGGCGTGAGGCCGCCGGCGAGGATCAACGGCACCTCCGATCGCCGCGTGGTCAGGAGCTCCCAGTCGAAGCTCTCTCCCGTTCCACCCACCCGTCCGGGGCGATGCGCGTCCAGGAGGTGGAAGTCGGTCCGGTACGCCTCGGCCGCCTGGATGTCAGCCGCGCTTCGCACGCGCAAGGCCTTGATCGCCTTGCACCCGGTCCGTCGGGCGGCCTCCCGGCAAAATGCCGGCCCCTCGTCGCCGTGAAGCTGGACCATCGTGAGCGCCTCGTCCTCCGCGGCCGCCACCAGATCATCGAGGCTCGCGTTGACGAACACGCCCACCACCTCGAGCCGGCGATGCAGCCGCGCCCCGATTTCCGCCGCGACCTCCGGGGAACAGAATCGGGGGCTCTCGGGGTGGTGATTGAGCCCGATCGCCCAGGCACCCAGGCGAGCCGCCTCGCGCGCGTCGTCGAGGCTCGTGATCCCGCAGAACTTGACCCTCATGCCGACAGGGTGCCAGATGGGCTGGCTTCGGCGGGCCGGCGCGACCACTCGGAGGGGCGAGCCGGGCCGGGAGCCCAGGGGTCGGTCGAGCAACTCTTTGCAGCCTTTGGGGGTCTATGGGCACCCAAAGTCTTCAGAGACTCGGCGAGCTTGCCCTACCCAGCCTGGCGGCGACTCGTCCCGCCCAGTGCGGCGAGTGGGTCGCTACCCCGTCGGCTTCGCGGTCGCCGGGCGATTGCCGAGCGTCACCGTCACGGTTCGCCTCTGAGACCCGTGCTGCAGCGAGAGCTGGACCTGGTCGCCGGGCTGCTTCGCGTTGACGAGGTTGATCACGTCGTCCATCCCGGCGACCGGCTTGCCGTCGATCGCGGTGATCACGTCGCCACCCGCGCGCACCTGCTGGCCGGCGATCGAGACGGTAGCGTTGCCGCCGTTGACCCCGGCCTTGTCGGCGGGGCCGCCGGGCACGACGGTCTGCACGAGGGCGCCGGTTTTGATCGGGAGGTTCAGCACGCCGGCGAGCTGGGGGGTCAGGTCGGTGCCGCTGATCCCGAGGAAGGCGTGCTGGACCGAGCCGCCGGAGAGCAGCTGCTGCACCTCCTGCCGCGCGGTGTTGACCGGGACCGCGAAGCCGATCCCGACGTTTCCGCCTCCGCCGGGCGACTCGATCTGGGAGTTGATCCCGATCACGGCGCCGCTGGCGTCGATCAGCGGGCCGCCGGAGTTCCCGGGGTTGATCGCTGCGTCGGTCTGGATCACGTGGGTGATCGTGAAGCCGTTCGGGGCCTTGATCTCACGCTGGAGGGCGGACACGATGCCCGCCGTCACCGTTCGGTCGAGGCCGAACGGATTGCCGATCGCGACCACCGGATTGCCGACCTGGGTGTTCGAGGAGTCACCGAGCGGGATCGGATGGAGCTCGTTCGACGGCGCGTTGACCTTCAGCAGCGCGATGTCGTTGGAGGGATCCTTGCCGACCACGGTGGCGCCGACCGGCTGCGACGAGTCGGAGTTGCCGAGCGTCACTTCGATCTTCTGCGCGCCGTCCACCACGTGGGCGTTGGTGAGGACGTGCCCGGCGTGGTCGATCACGAAGCCCGAGCCGGTCGCGGTCCCGCCGCCGCTACCACCGAAGGGGTTGAGCGGCGAGGGAGGCCGCGGCGCAAGCTCGGACTGAACGAATGCGACTCCTGGGGAGTCCTGCTGATAGATCTGGTTGACGGTGAGGCCCTTGCCGCTCGTCTTCTGCGCGGCGGGCTGCGGCAGTGGCTGGGGGGCGAGCGCTGCTGCCTCGCTGCCGTTGCTCTCGGACTTGACGAGGCCGGTCGCGATCGCGATCAATCCGAAGATCGCGACGACCAGTCCGCCGATGACCGCCGCGCCGAGCGGTGTCCGCGCAAGTCGTCTCACCGTGCTCATCGCCAAAGAGCATCGGCGACGCCGGTTAACGCGGCCTAACGCCAGCCTTCAGGTGCTTTAAGAATCACTCCTCGGAGGCGCGTTCGAGATAGTGCTCGCGGGTCGCTTCCTCGTCGCGCGTGAGCTCCCGGATCACGACCTCCGGGTCATCCGCGCGCATCAGCGTCTCGCCGATCAGGACCGCATCGACGCCGATGCGCTCCAGCTCGTCGAGCTGATCGCGACGCGCGTACCCCGACTCCGAGACCACGGCCTTGCCCGCCGGCACGTCGGTCAGCAGCCGGACGGTGGTCTCGATGTCCACTTCGAAGTCATCGAGATTGCGATTGTTGACCCCGATGACCTCGGCGTCGATGGCCAGCGCCCGCTCGAGGTCGCCCTCGTCGTGGACCTCCACGAGGCAGTCGAGGTCGAGCTCACGGGCCTCGGAGTAAAGGGCCGCGAGGGACTGGTCGTCGAGGGCGCGCACGATGAGCAGCACCGCGTCGGCGCCGTTCGCCGCCGCCTCGTAGAGCTGGTACGAGCCGGCGATGAAGTCCTTCCGGAGGATCGGGAGGTCAGACGCCTCGCGAGCGGCGCGCAGGTCGTGCAGCGAGCCTCCGAACTCACGCTCCTCGGTCAATACGGAGAGGGCGGCGGCCCCGCCCCGCTCGTACGCTCGCACGCACTCCGCGACGCCCGCCTCGGGCCGCAGCTCGCCGGCGCTCGGGGATCGCCGCTTGAACTCCGCGATCAGCGACAGGCCCGGTCGAACGAGCGCCTCGGTGAAGGGACGGGCTCCGTCGCGAGCGCCGAGCCGCTCGCGAAGCGTGTCGAGCGGAACCTCCTCTTCGCGGCGCCTGGCGTCTTCCCGGGCCCCGGCGACCAGATCCTCGATCCAGCTCATCCCGCAAAGAGGCTAGTCAAGAGGCCAGTCCCGCGCTGACCTCCACGAGCGCCGCGAGCACCCGCTGGGCCGCTCCCGAGTCGATCGCCTCCCTGGCTCGTTCGATGCCGTCGGCCAGATCGTCGACCCGACCTGCGACGAGGATCGCCGCCGCCGCGTTGAGCACGACCACGTCCCGGGCCGCTCCCTCGGCGCCGGCGAGCACCCGGCCGACGACCGAGGCGTTGTCCGCGGGGCTGCCGCCGGCTATCTCCTCGATCCCCGGCCGCGCCAGGCCGAGCTCCTCGGGCTCGAGGAACCACTCCTCGGTCCTCCCCTCCTCGACCTCCACGATGCGGGTTCGGTCGGTGACCGCGACCTCGTCGACCCCGTCGTCCGCGCAGACCACCAGGGCGCGCTCGCACCCGAGCGCCACGAGGGCCTCGGCGATCGTCTCCTGATAGCGGCGATCCGAGACCCCGAGCAGCTGTCGCGTGGCGCCGGCTGGGTTCGTGAGCGGGCCCAGGAAGTTGAAGATCGTGCGCACGGCGAGCTCCTTGCGCACCGGAGCTACGTGCCTCATCGCGGCGTGATGTCGGGGGGCGAACATGAACCCGAACCCGACCTCGTCGATGCAGCGGGCGACCTCGTCGGGGCCGAGCTCGATGGTGACGCCGAGCGCTTCGAGCAGATCGGCCGAGCCGCTGCGGCTCGTGGCAGAGCGGTTCCCATGCTTGGCCACGGCGCAACCGGCGCCGGCCGCCACGAACGCCGCCGCGGTCGAGATGTTGAAGGTCGAGGGGCCGCCGCCCGTGCCGGCTGTGTCGACCAGGTCGTCGCGGCTCGGCTCGACGCCGGCGGCGAGTCGGCGCATGGTTCGCGCGAGGCCGACGATCTCGGCGACCGTCTCGCCCTTGGCGCGAAGCGCCACCAGGAACGCCGCCGTCTGCACCTCACCGGACCTCCCCTCCATGATCTCGTCGAGAGCCGCCGAGGCGTGGTCCGCTGTCAGGTGGTTGCCCGAGCAGACGGCGTCGATGGCGCGGGTCAGGACGTCGTTTGGCATCTGAAGCTCGCCGTCGCCGCTACTCGCTGGTCGCCGGTGGCCCGAGGAAGTTTCGAATGATGTCCCTTCCGTGTGGAGTGAGCACGGACTCGGGGTGAAACTGAAGGCCCTCCGCGGGCAGAGCGCGGTGCCGCACCCCCATGACCACCTCGCCGAGGGTCGCGCTCAGCTCGAGCTCCGCGGGTAGGTCTCGGCCCGCGACCAGCGAGTGGTAGCGCCCGGCGCGCAAAGGGCTCTCGAGACCCCGGAGGACCCCCTTCCCGTCGTGCTCGATCTCGGCGTCCTTGCCGTGAACCGGCTCGCCCCGCACCGTCGAGCCTCCGAACGCCTCGACGAGCGCCTGGTGCCCGAGGCAGATGCCCAGAGTCGGAACCCCGGCCTCGGGAAACGATCGCGCCGCCTCGATCGAGACGCCGGCCTCGGCCGGCGTGCAGGGCCCCGGCGAGATCACGACGCGGTCCGGATGCCGTCCGAGCAGCTCCGCCCCGGTCGCCCGGTCGTTTCGGACCACCTCGGGATCGGCCCCGAGCTCGCCCAGGTACTGGACGAGGTTGTAGGTGAAGCTGTCGTAGTTGTCGATCACGAGAACGCGCATGCTCATGGCCACTCCGGTTGACGGGCCGCGAGCTCCACCGCCTGAAATGCGGCCCGCGCCTTGTTCACGCTCTCCTCGTACTCGTAGTCAGGCTTCGCGTCGGCGACCGTGCCGCCCCCGGCCTGGACGTGCACCAGGCCATCCTTGACCACCACGGTCCTGATGTGGATCGCGGTGTCGAGGTCGCCGGTGAACCCGAGATAGGCAATCGCGCCCCCGTAGGAGCCGCGCTTGTGCGGCTCGAGCTCGTCGATGATCTGCATCGCCCGGACCTTCGGGGCGCCCGACAGGGTCCCCGCCGGCAGCACGGCCCGCAACGCGTCCATCGCGGTGACGCCCGGTCGGAGTTCGCCGGAGACCTGGCTCACGATATGGAGGACGTGGGAGTAGGACTCCACGACCATCAGCTCGTCGACCCTCACCGACCCGTACTCGCAGACGCGGCCCAGGTCGTTGCGCCCCAAATCGACGAGCATCACGTGCTCGGCTCGCTCCTTCGGATCCCGCAGGAGCTCCTCGGCGCGCCGGCGATCCTCCTCCTCGCTTTCACCGCGCGGATAGGTGCCGGCGATCGGTCGCGTCTCGACCCGGCGCCCGTTCACCTTCACCAGCGGCTCGGGCGACGCCCCGGCGAGCTCGAAGTCGCCGAAGTCGAGGAAGTACATGTAGGGCGACGGGTTGATCGTTCGCAGGCCGCGATAGATCGAGAAGGCCTCGACCGGCGAGCGAGCCGAAAAGCGCTGTGACGGCACCACCTGAAACGCGTCCCCGGCGTGGATGTACTCGACGATCCTGGAGACGTTGCCTTCGAACTCCTCGCGGCTCATGTTCGAGGTGAAGGCCGTCCCTTCGTGCTGCCGCGCGTCCGGATCACCGGCGCCGGAAGGCGGATCTCCGGACGCCGCCGGGAGCTGGGTGGGCACCGGGCCGCGCAGGCGCCCCCGCGCCTCCGCGATCGTGCCCACGGCGCGTGCGTAGGCGGCGTCCAGGTCCTCTTCTCGACCCGGGAACGCGTACGCGAGCAGGGTCAGCTCGTGTCGCATGTGGTCGAAGACCAGCAGCAGGTCGCTGATCATCAGGGCCATGTCGGGAAGGCCGATGGGGTCGGGATTCGGCGGGCCCAGCGGCTCGACCGTTCGGACGAGGTCGTAGCCGAAGAATCCGACCGCCCCACCCGCGAACGGCGGCAGCTCCTCGTCCGTGGCCACCTCGAACCGGCCCAGGTAGTCGCTCACGGCGGCGTAGGGATCGGGGGCGGGGTACCGGGCGTCGGGCTCCCCCCCGTGCCTGTCCCCCGACCACTCGGAGAGCACCCCCCCTTCCCAGCGCAGGGTCGCCCTCGGCCTG
Source organism: Solirubrobacterales bacterium (assembly GCA_035313645.1). Lineage (GTDB taxonomy): Bacteria > Actinomycetota > Thermoleophilia > Solirubrobacterales > 70-9 > AC-56. Next base: position 53,683 of record DATGAF010000036.1, on the reverse strand, counting down.
AACCCCAGGAACGAGTAGCGGCCGAGGCGTCCCTGCTCCGCTGACTCGAGCAGGAAACATGGCCCGGAGTCGCGGAGCTTCAAGAACGCCGAGACCGGGGTCTCGCAGTCGTCCACGAAGGAGAGCCGGACCGGGATCGCGTTGCCCTCCCCCGCGAGCTCGCGCGCTCGCTCGAGCGAGGGCTCGACGTCCACGCGGAGCTCAGCGGTGGCGGCCATGGTCACGCTCAGGAGTGCTAGCGGCGGCGGCCATTGAGCGTCTCCAGCACGGCGCCGAGCGAGACCCCCCGAGAGATCAACAGGACGCCGAGGTGATAGAGGACGTCGGCGGCCTCCTCGGCGACCCGGGGGTCGGGCTCGGAGGCGGCGGCTTTCGCCACCTCATCCGCCTCCTCACGCACCTTGTCGCCGATCCGGCTGGGGTCCGCGAGGAGCTCGGCGGTATACGAGCCCGCCGGCCGGTCTTGGGCGCGGTCGACCAGGATGCGCTCGAGGCCGGGGAGGGCCTCGTAGATCGCCGGCGCCGGCTCGCCGTCGGCGGGCGGCGCCTCGGGCGACGGGTCGGCGCTTCCGTCGAGGTCGCGGTAAAAGCACGATCGCTGTCCCGTATGGCAGGCCGGGCCCTCCGGCTCGACGAGCGCCACGAGGGCGTCGCCGTCGCAGTCGTATCGAAGCTGGCGCACGCGCTGAAGGTTGCCCGAGGTCTCACCCTTGTGCCAGATCTCCTCGCGCGTGCGGCTGAAGAAGTGGACCTCGCCGGTCTCGCGCGTGCGGCGGAGCGCCTCGTCGTCCATGTAGGCGAGGGTCAGCACCTCGCCGGTGCGCCAGTCCTGCATCACGCACGGCACGAGGCCCCGCTCGTCGAAGCGGATCGCGACGCCGGAATCCTCGTCCATGCGGGAAGTTTACGTTTCACCTTCAGTCGCTCGGACGGAAGACGAGGAGGCGGCGGGGTTTTCAGTTGATCCCGATGCGGTCGAGCAGCGCCTCGTCACGCCGCCACCGCTCGCGCAGCCGGACCTGAAGGTCGAGGAACACCCGCCCGCCGAGCTCGCGCTCGAGCTCGCGCCGCGCCGCCGTCCCGATCTCGCGGACCATCCGTCCGCCCTTTCCCACCAGGATCCCCTTCTGGGAGGCGGTCTCCACCCAGATCTGGGCGTGAATCTCGCTCAATCCGTCCTCGCGGCGCTCGACGTCCTCGACCACGACCTCGACCGCGTGCGGCACCTCGTCGCGGGTGCGGCGCAACACCTGCTCGCGAATCAGCTCCCCTAGCCGCACCTCGCTGGGCAGATCCGAGCGCTCATCGGGCGGATAGAGGAACGGCCCGCGAGGAAGGAGCCCCGCCAGGCCCTCCACCAGCGTCTCGACGCCGGCGCCGGTCCTGGCGCTGACCGGGAAGACCTCGTCGACGACCTCGAGCTCGGCGGCCTCCGCGAGCACGACCGTCGTCTGGGGGGTTCGCAGCCTGTCGCACTTGTTCACGGCGCAGGCCACGGGGATGTCGCCGCGTGTCGCGAGGAGGGCCTTGGCGATGAACCGGTCTCCGGGCCCGATTCCCTGCTCACCGTCCACCACCAGCAGGACCGCATCCGAATCGGAGAGCTCGTGCTCCACCCGGCGCTGCATGCGTGCGGTCAGCGGGTCGCGCGGGCGCTGGACCCCCGGCAGGTCGACGAGCACCATCTGCCACTCGCCCCGGGGGTCGGTGGCGACGCCGCGGATCGCTCGCCGAGTCGTCTGCGGGCGGTCGGAGACGATCGCCACCTTGGCGCCGACGATGCCGTTGACGAGGGTCGACTTGCCGACGTTCGGCCGTCCCGCCAGGCCCACGAAGCCGGCGCGAGTCACGGCCGACCGCCGCCCACCGCCGAGCTTCCCGGCGCCTCGGGGAGGGACGCCATCACCGCGGCCTGGAGCTCGAGCATCTCGCCGCCGTCGTCCTCGTGGTCGTAGCCGCACAGGTGAAGCACGCCGTGGACGGTCGCCTCGACCACGTCGGCGGCCCGAGCCGGACAGACGACCACGTCGCCGAGCTCCCGCGGCCCGGCGACCCGGCCGGCACCGTCGATCGGGAACGACAATACGTCGGTTGGCTCGTCGCGGCCGCGGTGCTCGCGGTTCAGCGAGCGGATCCCCTCCGGCTCGACCAGCTCGATCGAGAGGTGCCCGCGCTCGATGCCCGCCGCGCCCAGGGCGGCGCGAACGGCCGGGCACAGCTCCTCCGGGACGTCGGAGAGGTCGAGCGGCTCCGGGCTCAAGCGTCGCCGCGGCTGTCGCGTTCGTACTCGCCGTACGCGGCGACGATCCGCTGCACCAGCGCGTGCCGAACGACGTCCTCGCCGCCGAAGCGGACGAACGAGATGTCGGTCACCCGGGCGAGGATCTCGCCGATGACGACCAGCCCGGAGCGCTGGTCGCGAGGCAGGTCGATCTGGGTGATGTCTCCGGTGACCACCATCTTCGATCCGAACCCCAATCGGGTGAGGAACATCTTCATCTGCTCGGGGCTCGTGTTCTGCGCCTCGTCGAGGATGACGAACGAGTCGTTCAGGGTGCGGCCGCGCATGAAGGCCAGCGGTGCGACCTCGATGATCCCGCGGTCGAAGTACGTGCTGACCCGCTCGGGGTCGAGCATGTCGTAGAGGGCGTCGAACAGGGGGCGCAGGTACGGGTCGACCTTTGCCTGGATGTCCCCCGGCAGGAAGCCGAGCCGCTCGCCGGCCTCGACCGCGGGACGCGTGAGGATGATCCGGTTGACCTCCCGCGCGTCGAGCGCGGCGACCGCCATCGCCACCGCCAGGAACGTCTTCCCCGTCCCCGCGGGACCGATCCCGAAGGTCACGGTATGGTCGCGGATCGAATCGACGTAGCGCTTCTGATTGACGGTCTTCGGCGCCACCTTGATGCTCCGGTGGCGCCAGATCACGTCCTCGAGGATCTCCGCCGGCCGCTGACTCGCGTCGATCGCCCCGGCCACCGTGTCGAGCGTCGCCGGGGCCAGATCGTGACCCCGCTCGATCAGCTCCACGAGCTCCTCGACGACCGCCGTCGCGTCACTGACCTCGCCCTCGTCGCCGTCGAGCGTGAGGACGTTGCCGCGCAGGTGGACGTCGCATCCAAGCCTTCCCTCCAGCTCGCGGAGCACCGCGTCCTCGGAGCCGGCCAGCTCGGCGGCGACCGTGTTGTCGAGCGTTAGCTGCCGTCGCGCCAAGCGTCGCCTACGCCAGTCGGGCGCGGACCGCCTCGCTCACCCGCTTGCCGTCGGCCCGCCCATCGACCTTCGGCATCACCACGCCCATCACCTTCCCGATCTCCTGGGGGCCGGTGGCGCCGGCTTCCGCGATTCCGGCGTCGACCAGGCCCGAGAGCTCCTCGTCGGACATCTCGGCGGGCAGGTAGGCCTGGATCATCTCGGCCTCCGACTCCTCCGTAGCCGCACGCTCGTCGCTCCCGCCCGCACGAAACGCGTCCGCCGCCTCGAGGCGCCGCTTTCGCTCCCGTCGAAGCACCGCCACCTCGTCCTCGTCGCCGTCCTTCGCCGCCTGCTGGAGCGAGCTCGCGACCAGCCGCAGGGCCCCCACGCGGTCGCGCTCGCCGGCCTTCATCGCGGCGCGGGTGTCGGCTTGGACCTGCTCGAGAATCGCCACCGCTAAAGGGTAGCCGCGGGGCTCAGGCACCCAGCTCGACGTGCTCGACCTCGCCCAGCGGCATCTGGAGAAAGCGCGTCCCGAGCTCCCGAAACGACTCGACGTCGCCCGTGCACAGGAACCGGTACCGCCCCTCGCCCGAGGAGGCGGCCTCGAGGCTCCGAGCCCCGAGCGCCCGCTGAGCCGCGGCGGCGAGCGCGTGGCCCGCGGTCACCAGCCGCACGTCGCGTCCGAGGATCCGCTGGAGCATCGGCGCGACCAGCGGATAGTGGGTGCAGCCCAGGATCAGCGTGTCCACCCCGGCCTTCTTGAGGGGCGCGCAGTACGCGCGCACGGTGTCGATCACGTGATCGTCGAACGGGAACCCGTTCTGGATGATCGGAGCCAGGTCGCCGGCCGCGACCTCGGTGACCTCGAGCTCTCGCGATCCGGCTTGCGCCTCGAGCGCGTGCCTGTAGGCCCCCGCCTCGACGGTGGTGGGAGTCGCCAGCACCCCGACCCGCCCCGAGTCGGTGATCGCGGCCGCGATCTCCGCCTCTGGGTCGACCACCGTCAACACCCCGACCCCCCTCGCGCCCGCGATCTCGCGAACCACGTCCGTGGCCGCGGACGTGGCCGAGTTGCAGGCGACGACGAGCAGCTTCGCGCCGCGGTCGAGCAGGTACGTGACCAGGCGCTCGATCCGGGGACGCAGCCAGGCGGCCGACTTGGTGCCGTACGGGAAGCCTTCCGTGTCGCCGAGATAGACGTAGTCCTCCTCCGGGAGCGAGACGAGCAACTCGTGGAGCACCGTGAGCCCACCGATTCCGGAGTCGAACACGGCGATCGGGAGGGACCGGCGAGCGTCACTCACGCGGGGGCCTCGTCGCCGGTCTGCTCGGCGGCCAGGAGCATCGCCACCCACCCGGAGCGGACGAGGGTCTGGCGGGGAGCGAGGTGGCGCCGCGCGAACGCGGCGCGCGTGCCGTCGACCTCGTCTTCGGTCAACCCGGAGCAGATCAGCCGATCCGGCGCGGAATCGAGCCGCTCGGCGACCTCGCCGAGGATCGGCGCGGTCAGGTTCGCGATCGCGGTCGGCGCGGCCGGGGCCGCCCGCTCGCGGAGGTCGACCCGTCGCAGGTCGATCTCGACGCCGTTTGCGGCGGCGTTCTGGGACGCCGCCTCGAGGGCGGCGGGCTCCTGGTCGCAGGCGAGGACGGGCTCGAAGCCGAGCTTCGCGGCGGCGATCGCCAGCACGCCCGAGCCGGTCCCCCAATCGGCGATCGGGCCGGCGACCCGACCGGCCTCGGCCAGGCCGAGCAGGAGCTCGAGGCACATTCGGGTCGTGGCGTGGGCGCCGGTGCCGAACGCCCGACCGGGGTCCACGACGACGTCGATCGCGCCCTCCCGCGGGGCCTCCCACGAGGGCCGCACCCAAAGGCGCCCACCCACCAGGACCGGCTGGTGGAAGTCCTGCCACCGGTCGGCCCAGTCGTCGGGGATCTCGCTGGTGCTGATGTCGGCCACGCCCTCCCCCACCGCCGCCTGGATGCCCGGCAGCGCGGGCAGCTCGCCCGGCACCCCGTAGACGGCGTACTCCACCCACTCGCTTCCGGACGTCTCCTCGACGCCGCCCGGCGCGAGCTCGACCAGCTCGGCGAGAACGCGCTCGGCGAGCTCCGGGCGGCAGCGCACCGCGAGTCGGATCAACTGCGCGCGGCCCGGCGGGCGCGCCGCCGCGAGCGCGATCGGCCGTCGCGGCGCCCGCCCTCCGTCCCCAGCGACTCGTCGAGGCGCTCGACCAGCTCCCGTTCCTCCCGGGTCAGCTCGCGGGGGACGAAGAGGTCAAGGACGACGTGGTGGTCTCCCCGCGCGGCGCCCCGCAGCGAGGGCAGCCCCAGGCCCCGGAGGAGGATCTGCTCCCCGGGCTGAGCCCCCGCCGGCACCTCGACCTCGCGGTCGCCATCGAGGGTGGGGGCGGTGACCACGCCGCCGAGCATCGCGCGGGTCACCGGGACGGGGACCACCGAGAGCAGGTCCTGGCCGTGGCGCTCGAAGCGCTCGTCGTGGTCCACAACCACCTCGACGTAGAGGTCGCCGGATCGGCCCGCGGCCTCGCCGGCGTGGCCGGCGCCGGTGATCCGAATTCTCTGTCCCGACTCGATCCCCGGGGGCACCTCCACCTCCCAGGTGCGGGTGCGGACGATCCGGCCCCGGCCCCCGCACTCCTCACAGGGGGTCTCGGGGATGCGGCCCTCGCCGTCGCAGTCGGGGCACGGGCCGGTTCGCACCATCTGCCCGAACGGCGTCCGCGCCACGTCCCGGAGCTCCCCGCCTCCGCCGCAACGCTCGCAGGTCCGGATCGGCGTCCCGGGCTCCGCCCCGTTGCCCCGGCACCGCTCACAGGTGGAGACGGCCTCGAACGCGACCTCGCGAGTGGCCCCCGTGAGGACGTCGGCGAGCTCGATCTCGACCTGAGCCGCCACGTCGCCTCCGCTCGCCGGCGCGCGGGGACCGAATCCGAACAGCTCGCTGAAGAGCGGGTCGCCGCGGCCGAAGAACGCCGACAGAACGTCCTCGAAGCTGCCGAAGGCGCCCGTGCGCGGGGCCCACCCGCCGGATCGCAGTCCCTCGTGACCGAACGTGTCATAGGTTCGGCGCCGCTGGGGATCGGAGAGCACCTCGTAGGCCTCCGCCGCCTCCTTGAACTTCTCCTCCGCCTCGGGGTCGTGCTTGTTGACGTCGGGATGGAGCTCTCGCGCCAAGACGCGGAACGCCTTCTTGATCGCGACCTCGCTCGCCCCCCGGTCGACTCCGAGGACCTCGTAGTAGTCGCGCGGCATCTAGGTGGTGGGCGGGGTCGTCGGGGCGGCCATCTAGCCCTCGTAGACGGTCTCGAAGAAGCGCGACAGTGTTCCCGCGGCGTTTCGCACCGAATCGATCGCGGTCGCGTAGTCCATCCGCAGCGGGCCCACCACCCCGACCGTCCCGAGGTTGCGATAGCCGAGGCCGTAGTTCGCGCCGACCACGCTCACCGACCGCAGCTCCGGGGCGGGGTTCTCCTCGCCGATCCAAACGAACACGGAGCGCTCCTCGAGCGCCGATCGCAGGATTCGAAGCAGGTTGGCGCGGCGCTCGAGCGCGTGCATCAGCGCGTCGGCGTGCGGCAGGTCACCGGCGTGGTCCTCGGAGAGAAGCCGTGCCGCGCCCTCGACGTAGAGGTCGGCCTCGGCGCGCTCCTCGAGGCCGGAGAAGGCCGGGTCGATCTCGGCGATGAACGCTGACTCGACCGGACCGAGCTCCGGGTCGGCCAGCCGGTCGGCGATCATCCGCGCGCCCAGGCCGAGGCCCGCGAGCCGCTCGTTGAGGTAGCTGGACGCCCACGAGACGAGCCCCGAGTCCACCGGCGATTCGAAGCGGAAGACCCGTTTCGTCACGGCGCCGTTGGACGCGATGACCACCACCATCACGGCGCGCGGCTTGAGGCGCAGGACCTCGACCCGGTGGATGCGGGTGCTGGAGGGCGGCGGCGCCGTCGCCAGAGCCAGGAGATCGGTCATCCGCGACAGCTCGGCCGTCGTCTGACGCATCGCCTCCTCCACCTCCCTGCGCATCCGGCCCAGATCGAGCCCGGAGCCCGAGCTCCCGGGCGAGCGAGGCCCGGAGGCGAGCAGCAGGTCGGCGTAGAAGCGATATCCGGAATCGCTCGGCACTCGCCCTGCGGACGTGTGCGGATGCGTCAGGAAGCCCTGGCGCTCGAGGCCTGCGAGCTCCGCCCGAACCGTCGACGCGCTCCACTCCACATCGGGATGCTCCGCCAGCGCCCGTGACCCAACCGGCCTTCCCGACCGGAGGTAGGAGTCGACGACCAGGCTCAGGATCCGCTGCCGGCGCTCGGAGAGCATCACCCACCAGATTCTAGGAGCGAGGCGGTCGGCTCAGGGGAGCTCGAGCTCGGCCTGGGCGTTGCGGATGATCCGGTTCTCGCCCTGGGCGGCGACGGTATCGGTGACGACGCGGCTGCCGTCGGCGTCCGTGACGCTCGCGGTGACGACGATCTCCTGCTCGGGCATGCCCAAGCCGCGGAACTGGACCGACAGGCGCCGAAGCGCCGCCGGGCCGCCCGCGGCCTCGGTGTGGGCCCGCGCCACCTGGGCCATCGAGTAGAGCCCGTGCAGGATGTTGCCCGGCAGCCCCACCGCCTTCGCGAACTCCGGGTCGATGTGGATCGGGTTGAAGTCCCCGGACGCCCCCGCGTAACGGTGCGGCAGGTACTTGTCGGGTGTCACCCTGAGCTCGGGGAGCTGGTCGCCCTGCTCGAGATCGCCGAGCTCGGCCACGTTCAAGGCCCCCTGACGATGTTGGTCCACGTGCCGCGCACGGTGAGCTCCCCGTCCTGGTTGGTCGACTCGGACTCGAAGACGTAGAACGCCCTGCCGTCGCTCTCGCGGGCGTCCGCCAGGCGCGGCGCCGTGGTGATCACGTCACCGGCGCACACCGGCTCGCCCCACACGAACTCCTGCCCACCGTGGACCATCGCCGGCAGGTTGATTCCCACCTCGGGGTCGAGCACCGCCGGCGCCATCGCCGGGGCGCTGTAGACGACGCAGAACATCGGCGGCGCCACCACGTTGCGGTACCCCTGCGCCAGCGCGGCCTCGCGTTCGTGATGGGCCGGGTTCGTCTCGCCGACGGCGCGCGCGTACTCGCGGATCTTCTCCAGCCCGACTTCGTAGGCGACGGGCGGCCATTGCTTTCCGATCGTCTCCTCGTTGATCGCCATCGGGCGGCGATTCTATGGGGCCGTCTGCCGCCGCCGTGCGTCGGCCACGGCGCGGTCGATCGCCATGTAGGTGCACTGATCTCCGCGGACCTCGTACAGCCAGATCACATCTGATGCCATCGCCCTCAGCCTAGGAGCCACCGAGCTCGAGCACGGACAGGAAGGCTTCCTGCGGCACCTCGACTCGCCCCACCTGCTTCATCCGCTTCTTCCCGGCCTTCTGCTTTTCGAGCAGCTTGCGCTTCCGGGTCACGTCGCCGCCGTAGAGCTTCGCCGTGACGTCCTTTCGAAGCGCCTTAACGGTCTCGCGGGCCAGGACGCGCGATCCGATCGCGGCCTGGACCGGCACGTCGAAGAGCTGCCGCGGGATCGTGCGCTGAAGTCGCTCAACGAGCGCCTTGCCGGCCCGGTAGGCCTCGTCGGCGTGGACGATCACCGACAGCGCGTCGACGCGCTCGCCGGCGAGGAGGACGTCCAGCTTGACCAGGTCCGAGGCTCGGTTGCCGATCTGCTCGTAGTCGAGCGACGCGTACCCGGCGGTCCTCGACTTCAGCTGGTCGTAGAAGTCGAGCACGATCTCGGCGAGCGGCAGGTCGTAGCGAAGCTGGACGCGCTCCGGCGATAGGTAATGCATGTCGACGTGCGTCCCCCGCCGTTGCTGGCAGAGCTCCATGACGGCGCCCACGTAGCCCGAGGGCGTGATCATGGTCGCCCGAATGTAGGGCTCGAGGATTCGCTCGACCGCCGCCGGATCGGGCATCTCCGAAGGGCTGTGGACCTCGATTCGCTCGGCCCCGCGAAGCTCGACCTCGTAGCGGACGTTCGGGGTCGTCGCCAGGAGCTCGAGGTCGTACTCGCGTTCCAGTCGCTCGCGAACGATGTCCATGTGCAGGAGCCCGAGGAAGCCGCAGCGAAACCCGAAGCCGAGCGCCTGCGAGGTCTCCGGCTCGTACGAAAGCGCCGCGTCGTTGAGCGCGAGCCGATCGAGCGCGTCGCGCAGGTCCTCGTAACGGTCCGTTTCGATCGGGAACAGGCCGCAGAAGACCAGGGGCCTGACCTCGCGGTAGCCGGGAAGCGGCGCCGAGGCGGGGCGCTCGCGAGAGGTCAGCGTGTCTCCCACGCGAAGCCGCGCCACGTCCTTGATGCCGGTGATCACGTATCCCACCTCACCCGCGCTCATCCCCTCGGCGGGCGTCATCTCCGGCGTGAAGAACCCGATCTCGTCGATCTCGGCCTCGGTTTGGGCCTGCATCGCCGCGATCCGCTCGCCCTTTCGAAAGGCCCCGTCCACGAGACGCACGTAGGCGACCACTCCGCGGTAGGGATCGAATTCCGAGTCGAAGATCAATGCCGCGGGGGAGGCCGTCGAATCTCCCCCCGGCGACGGGATGCGCGCCACGATCGCCTCCAACGCGTCCTCGACGCCCTCGCCCGTCTTCGCCGAGATCCGCAGCACATCGTCCGGATCGCCTCCGACGAGGTCGGTGATCTCGGCCGCCACCCGCTCCGGCTCGGCGCTCGGCAGGTCGACCTTGTTGAGGACCGGGATCAGCTCGAGGCCGGCCTCGATCGCGGCGTACGTGTTGGCAACCGTCTGGGCCTCGACGCCCTGCGCCGCATCGACCACCAGCAGCGCGCCCTCGCACGCGGCGAGGCTGCGCGAGACCTCGTAGGAGAAGTCCACGTGCCCCGGGGTGTCGATCAGGTGCAGGTGGTAGGTCTCGCCGTCTCGTGCCAGGTAGGAGACCCGAACGGCCTGCGCCTTGATCGTGATCCCGCGCTCGCGCTCGAGCTCCATCGAGTCGAGCACCTGGGGGCGGTGCCCGGTGGGGACCGCGCCGGTCAGCTCGAGGAAGCGGTCGGCGAGCGTGGACTTGCCGTGGTCGATGTGGGCGATGATCGAGAAGTTCCGGATCCGGTCCATCGGGGAGGGGCAGTATGGCGGCACCGATTCGGCGGTCTATCCCCGCAGGAGCTCGAACGGCCGGTCCGGGTCGCCGAACCACTCGTAGCGCACCGCTCGCCCCTCGCGAAAGGTCCACAGGCCACCCTGCCGCATGGCCGCCTCGAGCCCGCTGCCACGCCCGCGGGCGCGGATCGTGAGCCCGACCGCGACCCGATCGCCCGACGCCTCGATCCGCTCGACCTCGATCGCCATCCGGTCGAACGTCTCGCGGAGGCTTTGCAGGGCTTCCTGGTACTCGCCGTAGCCATGGCGCGTTCCCGGCTCGATGGCGTCGTCCGGATTCACCCACTCGATGTCGGGGTCCATCAGCTCGCGCGCGGCCTCGGTGTCGCGTTCGTTGAAGGCGCGGTAGAGGCGCCTCACGGCCTCGACGCTGTCGCCTGCCATCTCAAGCCCCCCGCCGGCTGAGCAGGCGCCAGACCTGTCGGGCCTCCGGGACCCTGAGCGCGGCGATCGCGGCCACGTAGACGGCGAACCCGGCTCCCAGTCCCGCTCCGAGCGAGACGATCTGTCCCCCGAGGCCCCGTCCCAGCGCCTCGTCGAGCAGACGCCAAACCCCATAGCTCACCCCGGCCAGCGCCGCCGAGGCGAGCACCACCCGTGTCGTCGTCCAGACGAGTCGTCCGAGCTCGAGCCGCCCGAGCTGGCGTCGCAGGATGACGATCTGCGCCACCACGCTGGCCGCGGTGGCGATGGCTGTGGCTGCGACGATCCCGCCGATCCCGAACGGCGAGTAGAGCGCCGCGGCGGCGCCTGCCGTGATCGCGAGGTTGGCACCGGCGATCGCCGTCGGCACCCAGGGACGCTGAAGGCTGAAGAAGGTGCGCGTCAGGATCAGGAAGAGGCCGTTGAACGGCAGCGAGAACGCGAACCAGAAGAGCGCCGTGGCCACGAGGTCCGTCTGGCCGGGGCCGAATGCGCCGCGCTGGAAGATCACCCTCACCATCGGCACCGACAGGACGAGGATCGCCGCCGCCGCCGGGATCAGGACGAGCTGGATCTGGCGCATGCCGTTGGCCATCGTCGCCCGCAGGTCGTCGTAGTCGCGACGGGCCGCGAGGCGGGCGAGGGTCGGAAACAGAACCGTCGCGATCGCGACCGAGAAGATTCCCTGCGGTAGCTGGTAGATCCGAAACGCCTTGTCGATCGCCGCGGGGCCTGCCTTCGGGGCGGCGAGGCTCCCGAAGATGCTGTTGACGACGACGTTGAAGTTGATCAACCCCAGGCTGAGGCTCACGGGCAGCATCAGCAGAAGGACCCGCCGGACCTTGGGACTTCGCCAGTCGAAGGCTCGGACCGGCCTGAACGGCGAGTTGCGCAGGTCGAAACCCGGGATGGCGAGCTGAACGACGGTGCCGATCACGATCGCGATCGCATAGGCGTAGATGCGGTTGTCACCCGAGAACGCCGGCTCGAGCAGGACCAGGACGGCGATGATCGTCAGGTTCCAGAAGAGCGGCGCGATGGCGAACGCGCCGAAGCGGTCGTAGCTGTTCAGGACGCCGACCACGATCCCGCTCGCACCGAGCAGGACCAGGATCGGAAAGAGGACCCGGGAAAGGCCCACCATGAGGTCCCGGGTCACGGCGTGGAAGCCGGGGGCGAACAGCGGCATGATCAGGCCGGCGAAGAGGACGAAGAAGGCGCTGATCGCCCCGAGCACGAGGACGATCAGGTAGATCAGGGTCGAGGCGAGCCGGAACGCCTCGCGACGCTCCCCCCGCTCGAGGAGCTCGGTGAAGACCGGGACGAAGGCGGGCTGGAGAGCAGCGTCGGCGAACAGGCTTCGAACGAGGTTGGGAACGGCGAAGGCGACCGTGAACGCGTTCGCCATCGGGCCCCTGACCCCGAAGTAGCTCGCGGCGACGATCTCGCGCGCCAGGCCCGCGATCCGCGATAGCCCGGTGGCGAACGAGAAGAAGACGGTCGAGCGGGCCAGCCGACCAGCCCGCGCCTGGGACGACTCCCGGGCGACCGTGATCGCCTCGACGCCGGGCTCCTCGGGGGCGACGACGTCCACGGGGCCGGTGTCGGGGGAAGGGGTGCCGTACAGGTGCTCCCGCACGCGGCGTTCCTCCTCGCGGCGTCGATCCGGCTCGCCTCGCTCCATCAGCCGGGCTCGCCCCCCGCCGGCGCGCGGCGCGGTCCGGTTATAGTGGCCCGCTCCCGGATGGCCAACGTCGCATCACAGGTCAAGCGAATCGACCGCTCCGAGCGCGAGCGGCTGGAGAACCGCCGCCTGTCGAGCGCGGTCAAGACGTACTTCCATCGCCTCGAGGGAGCGGTGCGATCCGGTGACGACTCGGCGATCGAGACGGAGCATCGCGAGCTGGTGTCTCGGATCGACAAGGCGGTGCAGAAGGGGGCGCTCCATCCGAACAACGGCGCGCGCAAGAAAGCTCGCGCCGCCAGGCTCCGAAGCTGATCCGCCGCATAGCGGGGGCGGCCGGGACCGCTTTCCCCCTGCGGCGAGCGGGCCCTCTCAGCCCGCACCGGCGCCGGCACCGGCCGCTCGCCTCACCGTGAGCGTCAGTGCCACGTCATCCGGGAAGTCCGAGCCGCCTCGCGTCCACCATTCCAGGTCGGCGAGCGCGCAGGTCGCGGAGCGAAGCGACTCGGCGGACCCACCGCGCACGCGCCGGATCAGCATCCTGGCCGCATAGGGATGCATGCGGAGCTTCGCCTCGACCTCCTTCGGCGCGACGCCGGCATCGAGCTCGGTGAGCGCCGCGTGGGCTTCGCGAAGGCGCTTTGCCGCCTGGTATACGAGTGGCGTGACGGCCTCTCCCTGCGCCGCGAGGCTCTCCGCCGCGAGGATCGCGGCGCCGGGCTCGCCGGCCACGATTGCGTCGGAGAGCGACCAGGCCGCCTCCTCGGACGTGTCGGCGACCATCGACGCGAGGTCATCGGCGGTGACCGCTTGCCCCTCGCCGGCCCAAAGCGCCAATCGATCGAGCTCGTTGGCGAGCCGCAGCGTGCTCTCCCCCATGCGCTCCACCAGGAGTCGCGCCGCGTTGGAATCGAGCTCGAAGCCCCGCTCGCCTGCCTCGGCGACGAGCCTCGCGGGCAACTCGCGGCCGCTGGGCGCCGCATAGCGCACGACCTCCCCGCCGGCGCCCTCGATCGCCTCGGCAAGGCCCTTGGGCGCGCGGGTTCTCGGCGGCGCCTCGCGGGCCACCAGAACCACCGTCACGTCGGGAGGCAGATCCCCCAGGGCGGCGATCACCGTTCCGGTCTGCTTCGCCGACCAGCGCTCCACGCCGTCCGCGAGCAGGTAGCGGTGCGATGCGGCCAGGGACATCAGCGGCATCGCGGCCACCAGGGCATCGGCGCTGGGAGGGCCCTCGCCGCCGGGGGGCGCGAAGCTCTCCAGGGCCCCGGGCCCCCCCTCGCGTTCAGCGCGTTCACGAAGCCTGGCGAGCGCGGCGTCGATCTTGCCCGAATCGGTCCCCGCGATCAGGTAGGCGGGCTTGATCGCACCGGGTTCACGAGACGCTGAGCTGACCCGGGAGCTCATTCGGCAGCCGAGTGTATTCGGAGGCTCGGCCGCCGCTGGGGCTAGAGAGGCCGCCTAGTAACCCGTCCCGCCGTTCCCACCGCCGCTGCCGCTGCCGCCGGCGCCGCCGTGATCGTCGGTCGTGGTGGTGGTCGTGAAGCCGGTGGTCGACTGGGTCGAGGTGGTGGTCGTGGTGGTCGATCCCGTCGAGGTCGTGGGGCTCGCCGTCGTCGTCCCGCTGCCCGAGGGCGCCGGGGCCTCCTGGGTGACCGTCGAGGTGGTGGTGCTGCCGCCGCCGCAGGCCGCGATCCCCACCCCGGCTCCGGTGCCGAGCGCCACTGCGGTTGCCACCGTCGCCAGGCGCTTCATCGGTCTCCTTCCGTCGATCGCAAGAGTCGCGCAGGGTACCCGAGCACGCGCGGGGGCGGCGCCCCGCGAGGGCGATCCTCCCAAACGGCGCCGGCGTCACCCGCCGCCCGCCCGCCAACCCGAGCCGGTCGCGTCGATCGTCACGTCCCCGTCCAGGTCGGTCCGCATCGTCGGAACGTCGTGCTCCGCCAGGGTGGCGAGGGTGCCCGCGGTCGGGTGGCCGTACGGGTTCCGGGCGCCGACCGAGATCACCGCCAGCCTGGGCACCGTACGGTCCAGCAGGGCGTCGAGGCCGGCGTCGTCGGAGCCGTGATGCGCCACCTTGAGCACGTCCACGGGTCCCGGGTCGACCGGGACCGACTCGGCCTCGGCGTCGGCGGTGAGGAGCATGGAGAACCCACGCCAGCGAGCCAAGAGGACGAGCGCGGCGTCGTTGGGGTCCGCCGGCGGTGGACCGTCGAGGAGGGACCGGGGAGGCCACAGGACCTCGAGGCGAAGGCCTCCCGAGTCGATCTCGGAGCCTTCGGAGATCGACATCGTCCGCACGCCGGCGGCCCGCGCGTCCCGCAGGACGTCGCGCGCGGGCTCCCCGTAGAGCACCCGGCGAACGGGGTAGGAGCCGAGGAGCTCCTCGATGCCGCCCGTGTGGTCGGATTGGTCATGCGTGACGACTGCGGCCGCGAGCGACGAAGCGCCCTCGCCCGCCAGGTGGTCGCGAAGGTCATCGCCCGGCGGGCCTCCGTCGACCAGCACCGGGTCGCCGTTCGGCGGGTCGAGGAGGATCGCGTCCCCCTGCCCGACGTCGAGCACGATGACGCGAAGGTCGAGAGGCTTCCCGGCGTCGCCCGCCGCGCCCCGCCCGAGGCCGATTCCCGCCACGGCGAGGAGCGAGAGCGCCACCGCGCCCGCGAGCGCCCTGCGGTGGGCGGCGGAGGAGCCGAGCCCGCGCCGGCGGCGCACCCAGGCGAGCGCGATCGACAGGGTGGACAACAGCCCCGCATAGGAGCCGGCGACCGCCGGCCACGAGGGAAGCGACACGCTCACCTGGGCCCAGCCGGGCGCGGCGAGCCAGTGAGCCACCTGGGCCACGTAGGCGACCAGTAGCCCGGCCGCCCAGGTCAGCGGCTCCACCGGGACACCGGGAATCTGGCCCACGATCGCCGCGAGCATCGAGAGCCACATCACCGCCGGCACGGCCGGCAGCGCCAACAGATTGGCCGGCAGGGAGGCGAGTGAGATCGCCTCGAAGTAGTGGGCAAAGAGCGGCGCGGTGGAAAGGGTCGCGGCCACCGTGATCCCGGCGCCCTCCGCGAGCGCGCGTCGCACGGGCGACGAGCGGCCGGCCCCCTCGCCGCCGGGGACCGCCAGCAGATCGCGGATCCGCGCCGCGAAGAGCAGGATCCCGACCACCGCGGCGAAGCTGAGCTGCCACGCGGGGTCGGCGAGCCAGCGCGGGTTGAGCGCGAGGGTCGCGGCGGCCGCGAGCCCAAGGGCGTACCACCGGGATCGCGGACGGCCCGCGAGCAGGGCGACGACCCCGGCGACACCCATGATCCCCGCGCGCTGGATCGAGGGGGCGGCGCCGGCGACCGGAACGTAGACGGCGATCAGGGCGACGAGGGAGATCAGCCTGGCCCGCAGCGGGACCCCGAGCAGCGAAAGGATCCACGCCCCGAGCAGGGCGAGGAGCATGACGCAGTCCCCGCTCACGGCCAGAAGGTGGGCGAGTCCGGCCCGCTTGAAGTCCTCGACGGTCGCGGGATCGATCCGGTCGTCCTCGCCCAGGACGAAGCCGCGCAGGAGCGCCGCCTCCGCCTCGGGGGTTCCGCGTCCCAACGCCTGCTCGGCCCGGTCGCGGATACGATCCGTGAACCCGGCCGGGCCGCTTCGCCGGTCGCCGGTGAGGCGCAGCCGCTTCGCGGCGAGCACCTCGCCGATGCCGTAGCGCGCCAGATACGAGGCCTCCCAGGGCTCCGGCGGGCGCAGGATCCCGGTCGCGGCGATCCCGCGGCCGGTCGGAAGGTCCGGAACCGGCTCGTGCGCCTCCACGAGGAGGCGCCCATCGGCCGTCTGGACCCGTACCCGAACCTCGCCGTCGGACCGGGTCGGAACTGCCGTGACGAACCCCCTCACCGCGACCAGTCGCGAGACCGGGCCTTCGAACGCGCCGCGGTCGATCGCCGCGAGCCTGAGCGTCCCGAGCGCCACCCCCGCGACCGCGGCGGCGAGCGCGATCAGCCCGAGTTGAACCACTCGGGCGCCGGCGCGCTTCGGCGGCGCGGTGATCGCGAGCCCGAGCGCCGCGGCGAGCGCGACGCCGAGAAGCCCGACGGCGGACCCCGCAACCGGCACCGTGGTGCTCGACAGGGCAAGGCCCCCGACGAGCCCGGCGAGCGCCGCGAACCGCCAGGCGGCTCGGTCCGCCAGGGCCCTCAGGGCTGGATCCGGGCCCGCAGGGCCTCCATCGTCGCCGGCCCGATGCCGTCGATCTGGTCGAGCTGATCGACCGAGGAGACGCCGCCGTGCTGGTCTCGGAACTCGACGATCTTCTGCGCGGTGACCGGGCCGATGCCCTCGATCGTGTCGAGCTGGTCCAGCGTCGCCGTGCCGAGGCTGACCGGACCGGTTGGCTCGCCCGTCGATGTGGCCCCCGACGACACCGCGCTCGCGCCCGGGGCGACCGCGGCGGGCACCACCACCTGCTGGCCGTCGGTCAGGCGGGCGGCGAGGTTGATCGAGTCGACCTCGGCTTTCCGGGTCGCACCGCCGGCGCGCTGCACGGCGTCGGTGACCCGCGATCCCGCGGGCAGCCGATAGACGCCCGGCCTGCCGACCGCGCCCGCCACGTCGACGACCAGGTCGCCCCCGCCCTGGGCGTCGACCCCGAACGACGCGGAGTCGGAACTCGACCCGCCCGATCCGGACGAATACTCGATGCCGCTCGAGGCGGCGTCGCGGGCGTCCGCCGAGCGGATCCACCGAGCGCCGACGAGCAGCAGGGCGACGCCGACCGCGCCGTAGACGAGGAGCTGGGAGCGACTGAGGTTGGGCACGGAGGCGATCGTGCAGCCGCGCGAGTCACCTGCGGCTCACGGATGAGCCGGATCTGGGTCGGGTCAGCGGCTCAGCTGACCCGGAAGCCGTCGAGTCCCTCGGGCTCCTCCTCGGCGACGTCCACGCGGTCGACGGAGGCGCCGCGCGGTCCCTCCTCGCAGAGGCGAACCATCGCGTCGACGCCCTCCCGATCGCCCTCGAAGACCGCCTCCACGGTCCCGTCGGAATTGTTGCGGGCCCACCCGGCGACCCCGCGAGACCGCGCCGCGCGGCGCAGGGTGTCGCGGAAGAACACCCCCTGCACCCTCCCGTGAACGAGCACTCGCCGCCGGATCACTAATCGTCGGGGCTAGGGACGCAGTCCCGGGTCGTGCGAGAAATCGTCGAGGCTAGGGATGCAGTCCCGGGTCTGGCTTGTCAACCTTCCGCCCCGCCGGCGCCCGAACCCGGCGGCAGCGGACGCGAAGCGGAGCATGCCGCCGGCGTTATTCCTCTTCGAAGTCGTCGTAGTTGGCTGCCTGGGCGGCGAGCCGGCGGCTGAAGAGCTCGTCGGCGGAGACCGCGGGCGACTGGACGGAGACCAGGGCCAGGGCATCGGCGCCGTCGTTGGCGACTGAGTGGTCGGTGGCCGGGGGGATCAGAACCAGGTCCCCCACGTCGAGGCGCTGGGTGTCGCCGGTCGCGGACATCGTGCCGCCGCCCGAGACGACCACGTACACCTGCTCAGCCTCCTCGTGGGAGCGAAGCTCCTCCGCGGCGCCCGGAGGAACCTCGAGCCAGTTGACGGAGAGGTTCCGCGACCCGAGCTCTCCGGCGTCCATGAGGATGTGCGGTCGGAGCCGGTGCAACTCCGTGACGGCTGCGTCCGAGAACCGTCTGACAAGCATGCGCCGCCTTTCTAGCAGACCGGCCGGAGAGGCGTGTGACCGCTCAGCGCACGACGAGGTTGACGAGCTTCCCCGGAACGACGATCTCCTTGACGACCTCCTTGCCGTCGAGCTGGCGCTTCACCGCGTCCGAGCTTCGCGCGAGCTCGAGCAGCTCCCCCTCGGCGGCGTCGACCGACGCCTCGACCCGGGCGCGGAGCCTGCCGTTCACCTGGACGACGAGGGTGAACGTGTCGCTCTCCAGGAATGCCGGGTCGGGCCGGGGCCAGGGCTCCTCCCACACCCTTTCACCCGCGATCGCCTCGTAGACCTCGGCGCCGAGATGGGGAGCGAACGGAAACAGCAGCGATCCCGCTGTCGCCGTGGCGAAGCGAAGCGCCGCCTCTCCGACGGGATCCCCGTAGAGCTCGGCCTTGCGACGGTAGGCCTCGTTGACCAGCTCCATCACGGCGGCGATCGCCGTGTTGAACTGAAAGCCGCGCTCGATGTCCCGCGTCACCTTGTCGATCGCCCAGTGCGACTTGCGGAGCAGTCCGCGGGCCTCGTCGGACGACGGGTCGTCCACGGGCGCGGCGCCGGAAGCCGCCCCGGTCCGCTCGACGACCTCCTCCTTCAGCCGCCACAGACGCCCCAGGAACCGGTGTACGCCCTCCACCCCCTTGTCGGTCCAGTCGGCGTCCTGGTCGGAGGGGCCGATGAAGAGGACGTAGCAGCGTGCCGTGTCGGCGCCGAAGCGCTCGACGTAGTCGGCGGGATCGACCACGTTTCCCCTCGACTTCGACATCTTGGCTCCGTCGCGGGTGATCATCCCGATCGTGAACAGGGACTCGAACGGCTCCCGCGCGTCGAGGAGATCGAGGTCCGCGAGCGCCTTCGTGAAGAACCGCGCGTACATCAGATGGAGAATCGCGTGCTCCACGCCGCCGATGTACTGGTCGACGGGCATCCAGCTTCCCAGCACCGCGCGGTCCCACGCGGCCGTCTCGTTTCGCGCGTCGCAGTAGCGCAGGAAGTACCAGGAGGAGTCGACGAACGTGTCCATGGTGTCGGTCTCCCGGCGGGCTGGGCCGCCGCACGTGGGACACGTGGTGCTCACCCAGTCCTCGGCCGTCGCCAGGGGGCTCTTGCCCTTCGGCGCGAAGTCCTCGACGTCGGGCAGGAGGACTGGGAGGTCGTCCTCCGGCACCGGGACGGCCCCGTCCTGCTCGCAGTAGACGATCGGTATGGGGCAGCCCCAATAGCGCTGGCGGGAGATCAGCCAGTCGCGAAGGCGGTAGTGGATCGAGCGCCTCCCCCGGCGCTCCGCCTCGAGCCAGTCACAGATCTCCTCGTACGCCTCGCGGTTGTCCCTCCCGTCGAACCGACCTGAGTCGACCATGACGCCGTCGCCCATGTACGGCAGCTCGTCGCGCGCCGAGTCCTCGCCGGCTGGCTCTGATTGGCGAATGACCTGCCTTATCGGCAGATCGTGAGCCTTCGCGAACTCGTAATCGCGGGCGTCGTGCGCCGGCACCGCCATGATCGCGCCGGTGCCGTACTCCATCAGCACGTAATCGGCGACGAAGGCCGGGATCTGCTCCCCGTTGACCGGATTGACCACGGTCCGACCCAACGGCACGCCGGTCTTCTCGCGCTCCTCGGCGCCGCGCTCCTCTGCCGAGGCGCGAAGGGCCTCGTTGACGTAGTCGCGGACCGCGTCCTCGTACTCGGTGCCGGCGGCGAGCCGCTCGGCCTCGGGATGCTCGGGGGCGAGGACGAAGAAGGTGGCTCCAAAGAGCGTGTCGGGCCGGGTGGTGAAGACGGGAAAGTCGATCGCGGGCTCCTCGCAGCGGAACACCACCTCGGCTCCCTCCGAGCGCCCGATCCAGTTTCGCTGCATCGTCTTCACGTGCTCGGGCCAGTCGATGCAGTCGAGGTCCTCGAGCAGGCGATCGGCGTAGTCGGTGATCCGGAAGAACCATTGCTCGAGTTGTCGCGCCTCGACCGGGGTCCCGCATCGCTCGCACCTGCCGTCGATCACCTGCTCGTTGGCGAGCACGGTGGCGTCCTTCGGACACCACATGACGGCGGCGTCCTTGCGGTAGGCGAGCCCCCGCGAGTAGAGCTTCAGGAAGATCCATTGCGTCCAGCGGTAGTAGGACGGCTCGTGGGTCCCGAACTCGCGCGACCAGTCGATCGAGATCCCCCACCGTCGGAACTGGCGGGCGAAGGATGCGATCGCGCCGTCGGTCGAGGCGCGGGGATGCTCGCCGGTCTTGATCGCATGGTTCTCCGCCGGCAGGCCGAACGCGTCGTATCCCATCGGATGTAGGACCCGATATCCGCGGCGACGCATGTAGTGGGCGACCGCGTCGCCCACCGAGTAGACCTTGAGATGGCCGATGTGCGGCTCGCCGGAGGGATACGGAAGCATCTCGAGGACGTAGCTCTTCGGCGCCGAGTCATCGAAGTCGGGCTGCCCGGGGTTGGGGACCTCCCAGGTCCGCTCGCGCTCCCACACCTCCTGCCAGTGGCGCTCGATCGTGTCCGGCTCGTACGGTTCCACCGATGCGATATTACGAGGCCCGGTGTGGCCCGAGCCGCCGCGGCCGCCGCGCCGGGACGCCGGCGCGCGACCGGCGTATATTCGGTCCGAGAGCGACCAAGGAGGAGAGATGGCTCGCCTGATCAGGCTCGACCGGACGGGGCACACCACTCTCGCGGAGTGGACCGAGGGTGACGTCGCCGCCCGCCGCGCGGCGACCGAGACGCTCCAACACGAGCTCGACGGCGGCATGCTCGCGAGCGTCCCCCGCGCGGACGGAAGCGCGGAGGTGGTCCGAGAGCTGCCGCTCGACGCCGAGCTCGTGGTCCTGCGCCGTCCGATCGCCGGCGGCTAGCCGCCGGCGCCTCGAGACCGCGACGCGATGGCCCATCCGGGTCTCAGCAAGCCTCCACCGCCGCCCGGCACGCCGCTCAGGCCCGGGCTCGACGAGGCCGCGGCGCTCTGGTGGCGCGATGAGGTCAGCTCCGACACGCTCCGCCGCGACGGCCGCCGCTGGTCCGCCTGGACGACCGCGGTCGCGCTCGCGTTCACGGCCCCCGGCGTCTTCCTGGTCCTTCTCTCTCCGCTCACGCTGCCGGTGGCGTTGGGGTGCCTTGCCCACGCGTGGATCGTCCCCTGGCTTCAAGCGCGGCGCGGGGCCCGATCGGTGGTGCCGCTCGGCTGCCGGCGAAGCGGCAATCCTCCCGAGACGACTGACGGCGCCGCCGCGGACGTCGCGCTGGGCCTGCTTGGCGACCTCGTCGCACACGAGGAGCGCGACCTCCTCACCCGCACCGGCCTCGCGTTGCAGCCCAGCGAGCTCGGCGTCTGGCTCGCGGGGCAGCAGGGGGCCTTCATGGTGCGACCGGGCGGGCGGCGGATCGACTGTTGGTGCGTGCGGGTGGCTGACCCCGAGGGCCTGCCCGCCGGCGATCGCGTCGCGCACCTCCTGCTCGCGCTCCGCGAGGACGAGCGCGGATTCGCGAAGGTGGCGAACCTCGGCTTCTCCGGGGCCGCCTGGCGAGTCCGCCGGTGCCTGCCGAAGCGCTCGCGTCCCGCGCTCGACGCGGCCCGGCTAAGGGCCGCGCGGTAGGTGCCGATAGACGGCCCGTGAAGGCCGGCCGGAGGATCGCGTGCCTGTCGGGGGCGCTGCTGGCGATCATCGCCCCCACCGCAGGGCCCCTCGCCGCGTCCTCTCCGGGGCATGCTCGGGGAGTCGCGGCACACACCAAAGCGGTCGGGTGGGGGCCGCTTTCGAGCCGGGAGGCCGCGCGCGCCGTGCACCGCGCGCGCTGGGAGCCGCGTCCGGACAACCACGAACCGAACCACACGGTCCCCGGGAGGCACGAGCTTCGTCGATGGCGCGCTCGAAGCGACATGCCCTACGCGCGATTCGTCGACGGGAGGTTCCGGGGGACGACCGACGAGATCATCCAGTGGGCGGCGCGGAAATGGGGCTTCCCGCCGAGGCTCCTGCGGGCGGTGGCGACCGTGGAGTCGTACTGGCACCAGTCGGCGCTCGGCGACGGCGGCGACTCCTTCGGGCTCTTCCAGGTGCGCCGCCCCTACCACTGCTGGGGAGCGTGCAGGATCGCCCGGGACTCGACCGCCTTCAACGCCGATTACTACGGCGGGATCCTGCGCGCCTACTACGACGGCAGGATGCGGTGGCTGAACACGGTCGAGCGAGGGCGCGAGTATCGAGCCGGCGACCTGTGGGGAAGCGTGGGCGCCTGGTACGCGGGGCGCTGGTGGACGGACCCCGCGAAGGGCTACATCAAGACGGTCAAGACGCGCATGCGGGATCGCACCTGGCGGAAGCCGGGATTCTGAGCGCCCGAGGCTCGCTCAGGCGGGCAGCGCGTTGACGAAGTCCACGAACTTCCGGGTGTCGCGCAGCGGGCGCCCGTGGCCGAAGAGGACCAGCCTCGGCTCCAGCGGGGCGAGGCGCTTTGCCGAGCGCCGGTTCTCGGCCGGGTCGGGGGTGAGGTACGACTTCGGCTCGTGGAGGCCGGGGATCAGGGTGAGCTGGTCCATGTTCGTCACCACGTCGCCGAGCACCAGGACCCGGTCGGATTCGCGCCAGAAGGCGACATGCCCCGCGGAGTGGCCCGGTACGTCGAGGACCCGGAAGCCGGCCACCTCATCGCCCTCGCGCAGGTGCCGGGCGACGGGGTGGCCCGGCCCGGTGAACGCTCGCGCATAGAACTGGGCGACCGGGTTGTGCGGCTGACGCTGGCCGATCAGGCTGGGGTCCTCGGCGGCGTCGGCGTCGCGCTCGCCGACCCAGAACGGCGCGTCGAGCGTCTCGCAGAGCTCGTGGCTCGCCCCCTGGTGGTCGGGGTGGGCGTGGGTGAGGGCGTGCGCCGAGACCGTGTGCCCCCTCAGCTCGCGCATGATCCGGCCCTTCGAGTGCCTCGTGCCGGCGTCGACCAGCACATCCTCGAGCAGGAAGGCGTTGATCGTGCTCGGGATGGCGAACGTGTCGAGATGCCAGACGCCTTCGGCGAGCTCCTGCACGCGGCGCAGCCTATCCCCCCGCGGCGGCGAGCCGGCGTGGATAGCGTGCGCTCCTGCCCTTGACAGAGCTCGAGGACCTGATTCGCGACATCCCCGATTTCCCCCGGCCGGGAATCGTGTTCAAGGACGCGACGCCCCTGTTCGCCGATGGGGGCGCGCTCCGGCGGGCGATCGATGCGCTCGCGGAGCATGCTCACCCGCTCGGGATCGACTACGTCGTGGCGCCGGAGGCGCGCGGCTTCATTCTCGGCGCCGCGATCGCGGGCGCCTGCGGGGCCGGGTTCGTCCCGGTGCGCAAGCCGGGGAAGCTTCCGTATGAGACGACGTCGGCCTCCTACGAGCTGGAGTACGGGCTCGACGAGCTCCACATGCACGTCGACGCCCTGGATCCCGGAGCGCGGGTCCTGCTCCACGACGACCTGATCGCCACGGGCGGCACGATGGCGGCGATCGAGGGCCTGGTCGTCGATGCGGGCGCCACCGTCGCCGGGATCTCGTTCCTGATGGAGCTGTCGTTCCTCAAGGGCCGGGAGCGTCTGCGCTGCGGCGAGGTGTTCAGCTTGATCCAATTCGAGGCGCCCTAGGACCGTTCGACCGATGGAGCGCAGATGAATGCCAAGGGGAAGCGGGGACGGAGGGCGCGTGGACGCGCGCTCGAGCGCGGTACTCCGCTCGAGTGGGCCTCGCTCGGGCGCGGAGCGCTCGGCGCGGGCGCGGTGGGGGGGCTCGCCGTGGGGGCCGGCGCGATCGGGGCGCTGGCGATCGGGCGGCTGGCGATCGGGCGGCTCGCGATTGGCCGGACCGCCGTGAACCGGCTGCGGATCGAGGAGCTGGAGGTCGGGCGACTTCGGGTGCGCGAACTCGAGGTGACCGAGCGCCGCGACGGTGAGCCCCAGAGGGGATGAAGGAGGCGGGCGGCCTCGCCTCCCGCCTCCCCTTCGCGCCGCTAGACGCTCGCGGTCTGCGGCCCCGACTCCTCCTTGAGGCGCCGGATGATGTCGGCGATGTCGGCCAGCTCCTGCTCGAGATCGCGCTGGTACTCCTCGAGCTTGGTGAGCCACTCCTCGCGGTTTCCGAACCGCCGCAGGCGACGCCCGCGATGATGTCGGGCGGCGCGCCCGTGTTGCGAGCTGCACATGCTCATCTCCTTCCTTTCTCGTAGCGTCGAAGAAACTCCTGGATGCGGTCGCTCGTGCGCCCGAGGGCGGCGGCCCAGTCGTCGAGCAGGTGTTCGCCGGCGGCCGTGAGCTCGTAGCGGCGCTTGGCGGGACCCGCGGCCGCGGCGTCCCACTCCGAGGCGACGAGGCCCTCCGCCTCCAGGGCGCGCAGGGTGCGGTAGAGGTTCCCCATGTCCACCCTGTGCCCCGGCGTCAGCTCGCCCATGGACTCGATCAGCTCGTAGCCGTGGGCGGGCTGCTCGCGCAGGAGCAGCAGCAGGGCGGGCTCGCTGAAGCGCTCGACGCGCGCTCCACGCGCTGGGCCTCGCCGATGGGGGTGCCTAGCGCGATGGGCTCGCATGTGTCACGCATCTACATGTGAGAAACATATGTGCGGCGATCATAGCGGGTCGAACCGGCGCACCTCGGATCGGCCGTTGTTACGTTGGCCGGGTATGAGCGGGCGCGCGAGGCGAGGGGTCATCGCGGCGATCGCCGTGGGTGCAGCTTCGGCGATCGGTGCCAGCGCCGCCCCGGCGAGCGACCACGTCGTTCACTCCTTCGACGGCACGCCGATCGTCGCCTCCTGGTTCCCGGCCCCGGGCCTCAAGCACGGACAACGGGCGCCGACGGTCCTCGTCGGTCACGGATGGGGCGGATCGCGCTACGACAGGACTGCTTCGTTCTCGGGGGCCGGCGAGAGCCTCGGGCCCAAGCAGCTCCTGCGCGCCGGGTACAACGTGCTCACGTGGGACGCGCGGGGGTTCGGCCAGTCCGGCGGGACCGTGCACGTGGACTCGCCGCACTTCGAGGCGCGCGACGTCGAGAAGCTCGTCACGTTCGTGGCCCATCGCCGGCAGGCGCTCCTCGACGGCCCGGGGGATCCGCGGGTGGGAATGGCCGGTGGGAGCTATGGCGGCGGGATCCAGCTGAACACGGCGTCGATGGATCCGCGCATCGACGCGCTGGTTCCCGGGATCTCCTGGCACTCGCTGCTCACGAGCCTGCTGAAGCACGGCGCGGTGAAGGGCGGATGGGGCAGCCTCCTCTTCGGGCTCGGGGTGCCGACGTCGTTCGCCCCCCTCCTCGGACCGGCCGGGTTGCAGTCGGGGACGCTCGACCCGCACGTGACGAGCGCCTTCCTCAACGGGGTCGTCTTCGCCAGCCCGTCCGATTCCGACCGGCGCTTCTTCCGCACTCGCGGCCCGGGGCATCGGGTGGCGAAGATCCGGGTGCCCACGCTGCTGATCCAGGGGACGGCGGACACGCTCTTCACGCTCCACGAGGCCGACAGGAACTACCGGATCCTGCACCGGCATCACGTGCCGGTGAAGATGATCTGGTTCTGCGGAGGCCACGGCCAGTGCATGGCGCCGAGCAACGCCCCGCTGTCGCCCCCGGCCGCGCAGGAGCGGTACACGCATCGCGCCGCGCTCCACTGGTTCAACCGCTACCTGAAGGGGCGGCGCTCCGTCGGCACCGGCAAGCGGTTCCGGTGGTTCGCGGACGACGGGAAGCTGCGCTCCTCCTCGAGGTATCCGCTGCGGAAGGTGGGGGCGGTGCGAGCGCGCGGGTCGGGGAGCCTCGCGCTCAGCAACGGAGAGACCTCGGGCCTGCCCTACGCGGGCGAGCCGGCGCCCCCGGGCGCGGTGAACGTTCAGCTCGGACCGTTGCGGCGAGGCGGCAACCTGGTCGGGATGCCGAAGCTGCGGCTTCGCTACTCGGGCCAGGCGGAGCCGGCGTCGACCTTCGTCTACGCCCAGCTGGTCGACCTGAGTCGCAACGTGGTCGTCGGCAGCCAGGTGATGCCGGTGCCGCTGACTCTGGACGGCGCGAGCCGGACGATCAGGCTCTCCCTGGAGACGATCGCGGCGCGCGCCCACAAGGGCTCGAGCTACGAGCTCCAGCTCGTCTCGGGAAGCGAGGTCTACGAGCCCCAGCGCTCGACCGGGACGGTGACCTTCTCGCGAATCTCGATCGCGCTCCCGCGGACGAAGCCGGCCGCCAGCCGCTGAGGGCGCCCCTCAGCGCCGCCGCACGACCCTGAACCGGCGCTTCGCAGGGGTCGGGTCGGTGCTGCCCGATCCGTCGATGGCCCTGACCTTGAAGGTGTGATGGCCGTATGAGAGCCGCGACGCCTTGTGCGGAGAGCTGCAGTCCCTGAACCGCCCCCCGTCGACCCGGCAGGCGTAGCTCGAGTTCGACTCGGTGGACCGGAATCCGAATGCGGGGGTGCGGTTTCTGGTCGAGCCCGACGGCCCCGAGGTGATCTTCGTGTTCGGTGGGGTGGTATTGAGCAGCAGGCTGACGTTGTTGGACCACTCGTTGGGAGTGGCGATGTCGGGCCTGCCATCGCCGTTCACGTCGGCGATCGTGATCGAGCGGGGGCGGTCGCCTACCGCGAATGGGCTTCCCGGGCCCGCCGAGAAGCGCCCGGCGCGGGTCCCGAGCAGGACGGTGACTCGGTCGTCGGTTCGGTCCGCCGTCGCGAGGTCAGGCCTCTGGTCGGCGTTCAGGTCGCCGATCGCGATGGCGGTGGGCAGCGTTCCCACCGCGAAGGGGCTGGCGGGCGCGGGGGAAAAGCTCCCTGCGCCGTTGCCCCGCAGCACGGTGACATCGTTCGAGGCCTGGTTCCCGGTTGCCAGGTCGAGCCTTCCGTCGGAGTTCAGGTCGCCGATCGCCACCGAGTGGGGGACGCTTCCAACCGCGAACGGGCTCCTCGGCGCCGGGGCGAAGCCGCCGGCGCCGTCACCCAGCAGCACGGTGACGTTGTTCGAATCGCGATTGGCGGTGGCGAGGTCGCGTTTGCCGTCGCGGTTCAGGTCTCCGCTCACGATCCAGGTGGGATGGGTGCCCACCGGGATCGGGCTCCCCGAGGTCGTCGCGAAGCCGCCCGCACCGTTGCCGAGCAGCACGGTGATGTTGTCGGAGCCCTCGTTCGAGGTCGCGAGGTCGGCCTTTCCGTCGCGGTTGAAGTCGCCGATCGTCAGGGTCGTGGGGTTGGTGCCGACCGTGACGGGGCTGCCCGCGGCGGGCGAGAACCCTCCGGCTCCGTTTCCCAGCAGGACGGAGACATCGCTGGAGTCGTTGTTGGCGGTCGCGAGGTCGGCCCTGCCATCGCGGTTGAAGTCGGCGATCGCGACGCAGTGCGGGTGAGTGCCGACGGCGACTGGGGCTCCCGGCGCGGCGAACCCGCCGGCGCCGTCCGCGAGGAGCACGGTGAGGTTGTTGGAGCCGAAGTTCGCTGCCGCGAGGTCGGCACGGCCGTCGGAGCTCAGGTCGCCGAAGGCGACCGAGAAGGGGCGTGATCCCGTGGGTTGCGTGGAGGTCTGGAAGCTGAGGGCGGAGACGGAGCTCGCGCAGAGCGACAGCGCGAGGAGGGCCGCGGCCGCGGCGAGGAGGGCGCGGGTGCTCCTCCTCCACGGATTACGGGGCGTCGGTTTCGCGGGCGCCGAGCCGATGAGGGAAGCCTAGAGGCCGGTCGGGTGCTCGCGCTGGGCATGGACCGCTGTGCACGATGGCGCGGTTTCCGCCGCCCGCGGAGTGGGAACGGGAAGTGCGAGGTAGCGGCGTGGACCGAGCGGAAGCGTGACTGCGTGATGGCGGAGGCGGATGCGAAGCCGACTCCGGGGCAGAATCCGGACGCCGACGTGCCGGAGGTGAGCGCTCCCGAGCTCGCTCCGGGGGACGTGGCTCCCGTCGTCGATCCGAGCCCGCGGTTCTACAGGGACTGGCGCGGCGGGGTGACGGCGAGCGGCGTGCTCAGTGTGCTCGCCGGGGCGTGGCTGATCGTCTCGCCGTTCGTGCTCGGCTACTCGGCGGCCGATTCCCGCCTGAATCCGATGATCGTGGGGGTGCTCGTCGCGTTCTTGGGCTCGATGCGGATGGGCGCCTGGCGGGCGGAGTGGTTGTCGTGGATCGGCGTCGCGCTCGGCGCGTGGCTGTTCGCGAGCGGCTTCTGGCTCGCGGAGTCGCCGGCCGCGGCGTGGAATGCCTGGGTGTTCGGGCTCGCGGTCGTCCTGCTCGCGCTGCTGAGCATCGACGCGACGGAGGAGGGGCGCATGGAGGGCGCCGAGGCCGCCGGGGAGCCGGGCGGCCTGCGCTAGCTCTTCGTCCGGAGCGGCTCCCGGCCCGGTTGCACCCAGAGGCGCTCCGACGCCGGGACCAGCCGGACGTAAGGCTTACCGCGGTGGGTGACGAGGAAGCGCTCGCCGGCGTGAGCGCGCTGCATGGACCAGTCGAAGAGGTTGCGGAACTCGTGGGCACCGACCTTTCGCGCGTCCGCCACGGAAACAGTGGAGCTAGCCGGACTCGAACGGCGACCCGCTCGACGGCGAGAAGCGCAACATTCGCCTCTCGCTGGAGGCCATCGGGGGCGCACGCCCACCGCGGGTCGAAGTACGCGCTTCAGCTCGTGCCGGGAACGAACGTATATGAGCCCCAGCGGTCCAACGGGGTCGTCAACTTCGCGCGCATCTCGATCAAGCTGCCGAGGGCGAAGCCGGTTCACGGCTGAGGCGTGCGGCGCTGGGCGGCGCCGCGGCCTGGGCTACCGCGATCACGGGTAGCGGACGGAGATGATCGTGTCCAGCGGGCGATCCGTCGCGCCGACGCCGCCGACGAGGTAGGCGGTGTCGTCGATCGTTGCGGCTGCTGCATCCGCCACCGGTTGCGGCAGCGTCCCCGCCGGCTGGACGCGCCCGGTCGCGGGATCGAAGCGCCACATGCGGTCGGTCGGGCGTCCGTCCGCCTCCCCGCCGAGGACGTACGCGGCGCCGCCGAGCGTCACGGCCGAGGCGTGGTCGACCGGGGTGGGGAGGCGTCCCGCGATGTGTGTCGTGCCGTGGAGCGGATCCACCGCCTGGATCGCGTCGGTGGGCGTGCCCGCGGCCGTCTCCCCTCCGAAGACGAGGATGCGGCTTCCGGCGGTCGCCACGGCTGTGTAGCGGACGGGGATGCGGAGGGCAGCGATAGACGAAAAGCGGCGGCCGTCGCCGGTAGAGAGGACCGGCCGGGAGAGCGTGGCGCCGTCGTAGCCGCCGAGGACGTAGGCGCGGTTGCCCATGGTGGTGGCGCTCAGGTCGGAGCGCGGGGTTGGGAGGTTCGAGATCGGCCGCGCGGTCGCGGTCGGGGCGAGCTCCTCGACGGTGGAGATGCTCGACGTGGATCCGCCGCCGAAGACGAAGACGCCGCGCGGTAGGGCGACGGCCGCCGCGTCGTGAAGCGGCTCCGCGAGCGAGCCCGCAGGATCGATCCGCCCGGAGGAGAGGTCGAAGCTGAGGATGCTCTGCAGTGAGCTGTCGCTTGCGTCGAGTCCCCCGATCACGAGGAGGTGATGGTCAGAGGCGGCGACGGATTCGCCCGAGAGCGGCTGGGGCAGTCGTTGGGACTCGAGGCTCGCGGACAGCTTCGGAGGGGCTGCGGTCGAGCCCGAGGTCCCAGTGGCGCCCGTCGCTCCGGATGGAGTGGATGCGCCCTGCGATCCGCATGCGGGAAGCGCGAGCGAGGCCGCCGCGGCGGCAGTGAGCGCGAGGAGCCGGCCTCGCGAGATGCGGAGGCTCACCTGATGAGGTCCAGGCCGTCGGGCCTGTTCAGGTAGCCGGGGGCGGAGCCAGGCTGGTCGAGGTGGCCGTACTGCCAGACGATGCGCTTGGCGTGCCTATCGAGCACGACGACGCGCTGACCGTAGTCGTCGGTGGCGGCGATGAGACGGTCGCTGATCGGGACGGCGAGGGATGGCTTGTTGAGGGCGCCGGGGCCAGATGCGGGTCCGTAGGTCCACAGGACGTGGCCGTGCGGGGTGATCTCGTAGATGTGGCCGGGGGTGTCGAAGCCGGCGACGAGGGTGTTGCCGTTCGGGAGGAGCTGGGCGTCGGAGGGGTAGGCGGTCGGGGTGTGAATCGACCACATGAGGCGGCCCCTGCGATCGAGGCGGTCCACGTAGCCGCCGATCTCGGTGATGAGGACGCCGCCGTCGGGCGTGGGGGTGTCGCCGTTGGGTTGAAGGAGGGAGGACGGCGGGTCGTGCGCGCAGTCGCCCGCCTGGCCGATGGAGCGGTGGACGTGGTGGTGGCGGTCGATGAACAGGACGCGGCAGTTGATGATGTCGGCGACGCTTATGAGGCCGCTGGGCAGCAGGTAGGCGTCGTCGGGGTGCGAGAGGAAGCCGGGGGAGCTGCCGGGGACGTTGGCGTGTCCGTACTCGAAGGAGATACGGGGGTGGCGCGCCAAGCGGATGATCGCGATGGTGTCGGCGAATTCCTCGTTGGTGATGATCGAGCGCCCGCTCGGCGTGAGGAAGGCGTCGTCGGGGCCGGCGAAGCTCTTGCCCGGCGGGAGACCGCCGGACGGGGGAAAGCGCCAGACGATGCGCTTGTCGGGGGAGACGACGAGGATGCGGTTGTTGTCGCGGTCGGCGATCAGCATGTATCCGGGAATCGGCGAGTTGGGCGGGACGGGCGGCAGGCCAAGGCGGCGGCGGGCGACCTCGCCGACGGAGGGCGGGGTCGGGGAGGTCTGCGGCCCGGTTGCGCCCGTTGCGGAGGCGGCAGTGGATTGGTCACTCGGCGGCGAAGAGCGGCCGCCGCAGCCGGCAAGGATGCAGGCGAGGGCGGCAATAAGCGCGAGCGGGAGGAGGCTCGGGCGCAAGGGGCGGGAGCGTAGCCGGCGGGGGTTAGCGGCGCCTAAGGGCTGCGCTGGAGGGAGAGATCCGGCGGGACCGCTTCCGCCGCGGCAAGCGGGAGTGTGGGGGCTGCCGGGGCAAGGCGGACGTAAGGCTTACCGCGGCGGGTGACGAGGAAGCGCTCGCCGGTGTGAGCGCGCTGCATGTACCAGCCGAAGCGGCGCCGAAACTCGTTGGCGTTGACTGCGCTTTGGAGCGAGGCGATCGGAGTGGAGCTAGTGGGACTCGAACCCACGACCTTTCGGATGCCATCCGAACGCTCTCCCAGCTGAGCTATAGCCCCAAGGTCGTAATCGTCAGCCATGTTAATGGCCGCGCGCTGGCTGTTTCTGGCAGGTCCTAGCCGCAGATGGAGCATGTACTTGCCGGCAACCAGCCCACCGGGGATTAAGAAGCAACGGTCGAGTTCGCTGCAGTATGCGGCTACCGCATCGATCTCATCTGACGAATACGTGGTGCGGACGTAGCCGTGCGGGCTCAGGTAGCTGCCGCCGAGGTAGACGACCACAATGTCGCCCCGTCGGTTCGCCCATTTGCACTGCACCCTGCGAAGTCGCCCGGCCATGTCGAAGACCAGGTCGTAGCGACCGTGCTCGGACATCGGCTTCAGGACCGGGATGCCGAGCTCGATCGCAGCGGCGGCAATCTTCGCCTCGGCAACCGCTCCCTTGTGATTTCCATTGTCCGCTGGCACGAACGTATGTTCGTGCATCGCGCGTCACCCGTGCTGCGCCGTCCGTGCCGAAAGGGCTACGTGATCGAGTCGAGAGTGTGGGCGCGGGCGGCGTTGTCGGCGATCAGGTCGACGAACCGCGGCCAGAGCGCTCGCGGGAGGTCGTGGCCCATCCCCTCGATCAGCTCGAGCCGCGCGCCCGGGATCGCCGCCGCCGTGGCCTTCCCGCCCGACGCGTCGATGAGCACGTCCGCCGTCCCGTGGATGACGAGCGTGGCTAGGTCCAGCTTCTGCAGCTCCGCGGTCCGATCGCCCGAGGCGAGGATCGCCACGAGCTGGCGCGCCGTCCCCTCCGGGTGGATCCCGCGATCGAAGCTCGCCGTCGCGCGTGCCCGCAGCGCCTCCTCATCCGGCTCGAAGCCCGGCGAGCCGATCACCCTCCAAGCCCCCACCGCGAACTCCGCGAACCCCTCGCGATCGGCCGGCGGCCTCGTGAGCAGCGCCGGGATCGCCTCCGGATGCGGCTGGCCCACCGCGCGATCCCCGGTGGTCGACATGATCGAGGTCAGCGACAGCACCCGCTCCGGGTGGCGGATCGCCAGGGCCTGGGCGATCATGCCCCCCTGCGAGGCGCCGACCACGTGCGCGGTGCCGGCCCCGAGATGGTCCAGCAGGCCCACGCAGTCTTCCGCCATCTCGTCGAGCCTGTAGCTCGCCGAGCGGAGATCCCCCGCCGCCGCCGCCATCACGTCCGCCCGCGGGCCGCCCACGACCTGCGTCGAGCGCCCCACGTCGCGGTTGTCGAACCGCACCACCCGAAACCCCCGCTCCGCGAGCATCCGGCATAGCTCCTCGTCCCAACCGAGCATCTGGACCCCCAGGCCCATGATCAGCAGCAGCGTCGGGTCGTCCGAATCGCCGAACGTCTCGTACGCGATCTCGATCCCGTTCGCCGGCGCGATCCGCTCCGCCATGCGACGGAACGCTAACGAGTCCGCGAGCCGCGTCCGCCGATCACGACCTCGTGGACACGGTTCGAGCGTGCGGGCCCGCCGCTGATCCGCGCCGGGAGCTCGCCGCTACTCGTCGACGTCGAGGACGATCCGGTCGGTGCGGGTGTCGCGCACCCGGAACTCGAACGGGGCGCGCTCCTCGAGCTCGCGCAGGAGCTCCACGGGGTGCTTGAACCTCATCGCCAGCGTCGCCCTTCCCTGCGTGAACCGCTTGACCGACACCTCCGAGGTCGCGCCGATCCCCGCCGCCGCGTCCTCGAACCCGACGAGCTGCGAGAAGTCGTTCAGCGGGCCCACCTCGACCTCGACCAAGCCGTCGAACACCTCCCCGGGCGCGCGCTCCGCGTGGCCGTTCGTCACCGCGACGACCCGCTCCTCCTCCTGAGCCGCCTCGGCCTCCGCCCCCACCCGACCGATCGCCGCCTCGAGAGCGTCGACCAGCGCCTCGCTCACCTCGCCCGGCTTCCCGCGAAGGTCTCCCACCCGCCCGGTCACCTCCGCCGCCTCGCGGAGCGCCCGAAGCCGCATCCGGGTCGCCTGGCCGCGCGCCTGGCGGCGAACCGCCTTCAAATCATCCGCCAGCGCGGCGAGCGCACGCATCCCCTCCTCGCCCTGCCTGCGAGCCGCCACCAGCTCCTCCCGAAGCGCCCGCAGCTCCCGCTCGCGATCCACCACCCGCTCGGCCAGCCACTCCGCCACCCGCTCCAGCTCGCCGATCCGGTGCCGTCCATCCGCCAGCTCCCTCCCGCGCGCCTCCAGCTCGGCCCCCGCTTCGCGCAGGGCCGAGTCCCCCTCATCGATCGCCTGATCGACCTCTCGCCGGCGGTAGCCGAGCAGGGACCTCTTGAAGCGACCCTTGGCGATGGGAAGACGCTATGGAGAGCGTCGGACGGACGATCAGGCGCTGTCCCGCAGGGCGCCGGCCGCGAGGTCCAGGCGCGGCGCCTCGCCCCACAGCACCTCGAGGCGGTAGCGCTCCCGAAGCTCCGGCACGAAGACGTGGAGCACGCAGTCGAGGTAGTCCATCAACACCCAGCGCGCGTCGGCCTCGCCCTCCACCGTCGCCGGAAGGAGCTCCTCGTCGTGCTTCAACCGCTGGTAGACGTCCTCGTGGATCGCCCGGGCATGGCGCTCGTTGCGCGCCGTGCAGATGACCAGGAAATCGGTGTAACCGACCAGCTCCCGCATATCGAGCGCGATCACGTCGACGGCCTTCTTCGCGTCGGCGATCGTCGCGAGGCGCCTCGCGAGCGCCTCGGAGTCGGGCCGGCCGCGCCCCTCGTCGATCGCCGCGCTCATCCGCCGTAGAGCGATCGCCGCGCGATGAACTCGAGAACCGGATCGGGCACGAGGTGGCGCACCGGGCGCCCCGCGCCCACGCGCCGCCGGATGCTGGTCGAGGAGACGCCGATCTCGGGCATCTTCACGAATCTGGCGCGATCGCTCGCCCCGAGTCGTTCCAGCGCCGCCTCCGCCTCGTCGAGCGCCGAGCCCGGGCGCGCCGCGATTCCGAGCCGCGCCAGCTCGAGCACCCTTCCCGGCTCACGCCAGCTCTCGAGGCCCGCGGCGACGTCGGCACCGAGCAGGAAGTAGAGCTCATCCCCTGGCCGCGCCTCCGCCAGGAGCTCCAGCGTGCGGAACGTGAACGACGGCCCCTCGCGCCTCGTCTCCAGATCCGACGCCGCGACCGCTCCGTCGACGGTCGCCGCCAGCTCCGTCATCTCGAGCCGAACCTCGCGCCCCGGCTCCGGATCGATCTGCTTGTAGGGGGACTCCCCGACCGGGACGAGCAGCACCTCGCCGAGCCCAAGCTGGTCGGCCGCCTCCTGCGCGAGCACCAGGTGCCCGATGTGCGGCGGGTTGAACGATCCCCCGAGGACGCCGACGGCAGCGACCTGCGACCCCCTAGACGCGGACCTGGCCGTCGCCGTGGACGACGTACTTGAACGTGGTCAACTCGCGCAGGCCGATCGGGCCGCGCGCGTGGAGCTTCTGCGTGGAGTTCCCGATCTCGGCGCCCATCCCGAACTCGAACCCGTCCGTGAACCGGGTCGACGCGTTGACGTAGACGACCGCCGCGTCCACGCCCTCGGTGAACGCCTCGCCCGCCGCCTTCGACGAGGTGACGATCGCCTCGGAGTGCCCGGTGCCGTGCCGGTTGACGTGCGCGATCGCGCCGGGCAGGGAGTCGACCACCCCCACCGCCATCTTCATCCCCAGATACTCCGTGTCCCAGTCGGCGTCGGTCGCCTCTCCCACCGGGGCCCCTCCCGATGCCGCCTGCGCCCGCGCGTCGCCGACGACCTCGACCCCTGCGGAGCCGAGCTCGGCGAGGATCCCGGGAAGGAACTCCTCCGCGACCGCCGCGTTCACGAGCAGCGTCTCAGCCGCGTTGCACACGCCCGGACGCTGGACCTTGGCGTTGTAGGCGATCCGGCGGGCCATCTCGAGATCGGCGTCGTCGTGCACGTAGACGTGGCAGTTACCAGCCGCCGCGTACATCACGGGAACCGTCGCGACCGACTTCAAGGCGTCCTTCAACCCCTCCCCCCCTCGCGGGATGACCAGGTCGACGAGCCCCTCCGCCGTCGCGAGCTCGGTGAGCTCGGACCGCTCGCCCCCACCGAGCAGCTCCACGGACCCATCGGGAAGCCCCGCCTCGGCGACCGCCTCGCGCACGATCCCGGCCAGCGCCCCATTCGACCGCGTCGCGTAGCTCGAGCCCCGAAGCACGATCGCGTTGCCGCTCTTCAGCGTCAGCGCCACGCAATCGACGGTGACGTTCGGCCGCGCCTCGTAGATCACGGCGACCACACCCAGCGGCACCCTCACCTTCCTCATCCGCAGGCCGCTCTCCAGGGTGCGCTCCTCGATCAGCTCGCCGACCGGATCGGGGAGGGCGGCGATCTGGCGCACGCCCTCCGCCATCGCCGCGATCCGAGCCTCGTCGAGGGTCAGCCGGTCGCGCAGCGCGTCCGTGAGCCCCGCCGCCCGCTCGTCGGCCAGGTCCTCGGCGTTGGCCTCGAGGACCTCGGTCGAGCGCACGCGCAGCAGCGCGGCAAGGCCGGCGAGCGCGCGGTCGCGGGACTCCGAGCCGGCGGTCGCCAGCTCGCGCGAGGCGCGCTTGGCGCCCTCGCAGACGTCCCGCACGCTTTTGGTCGTGGTCGCCATCGAGTAGGAGAAGGGTAGCGGCGGGGTTCGCGGCATTACGGATAGCTTTTGTCGATCGGCGAGCTGATTCACACCTGCTATCGGGTCCTCGATCTCGACCGATCGGTCGAGTTCTACGAGAAGCTCGGATTCGAGGAGCTCCGCCGCGTGCCGATCCGCGACGAGGCGGTCAATGCCTTCATGGGCCTTCCGGGCGACGGCGCCCGCCTCGAGCTCACCCACAACTTCGATCGCACCGAGCCGTACGAGATCGGCACGGGCTACGGGCACGTCGCGATCACCGCCGATGACCTCGACGCCACGCTGGAGCGGCTGGCGTCGCTCGGCATCGAGCCCGAGAAGCCCCCATACAGCGTTCGAGAGGG
Organism: Solirubrobacterales bacterium; assembly: GCA_035313645.1. Lineage (GTDB taxonomy): Bacteria > Actinomycetota > Thermoleophilia > Solirubrobacterales > 70-9 > AC-56. The sequence continues at coordinate 17,395 of DATGAF010000036.1, read as the reverse complement.
CGGCTCCAGGCTCTGCTTCGTGCGCGACCCCGACGGCTACCGGATCGAGCTGATCGAGGCCTGAGCGGACGGCGGCGTCGCTCAGGTCAGCACGAAGTAGTTGCGGTGGACCGCCTCCTCGGAGGCGTTTGGCATCCGCTCCAGCACCTGCGCCGACTTAAGGCCCTTGATCCGCCCGAGCTCGGCGGCCGAGTAGTTGACGATCCCCTTGCCCACGATCTCGCCGTCGCAGACCACCTCGACGGCGTCGCCTGCCGCGAAGTCCCCCTCGACCGCCGTGACGCCCACCGGGAGCAGGCTCGAGCCGCGCTCGCGCAGCACCCGGGCCGCCCCCTCGTCGACCACGATCCGTCCGCGGCTCGGCTTCGCGTAGCGGAGCCAGAGCTTGAAGCTGGGGGTCCGCTCGGGGTGCGCCGAGAAGCGGGTCCCCACGCGCTCTCCCCGCGCCGCGCTCAGGAAGCTCCCCGGCGCCGTCCCGTCGCAGACCACGCTCGGGATTCCCGCCGCGCTCGCGATCTCCGCCGCGGCCACCTTGCTGCGCATCCCGCCCGATCCGAAGGCCGAGGTCCGCTCGCCGATCTCGTATCGCCCGAGCTCGGAGAACGACTCGACCTCGGTGACCAGCTCGGCGTCCGGGCTCGTCCGGGGGTCCGCCGTGTGGAGTCCGGGGGTGTCGGTCAGGAGGACGAGGAGGCGAGCCTCGAGGAGGATCGCCACCTGCGCGGAGAGGAAGTCGTTGTCGCCGAAGGTGATCTCGTCGGTCGCGGTCGTGTCGTTCTCGTTCACCACCGGGACCGCCCGCCACGCCAGGAGCCGCCGAAGCGTCTGGCGAGCGTTCACGTAGTGCATGCGCGCCGACATGTCGAACGAGGTCAAGAGCACCTGCGCCGCATGGACCTCACGCGAGCCCAGCCTCTCCTCGTAGGCGCGAAACAGCGACCCCTGCCCCACCGCGGAGGCGGCCTGCATCTCATCGATCGCCTGCGGGCGGCGGTCGAGCCCCATCAGGCGCATGCCGCGCGCAATCGCCCCCGAGGTGACCAGGACCACGTTCTCGCCGTCGCCGTGGAGCTCCGCCACCTGGGCGCAGACGCTGTCGAGCACCTCGGAGCGAAGCGCGCCGTCGTCGCTGGAGACGATCGACGACCCGAGCTTGGCCACGACGGTCATCGCGGGCAGTGTAGGAACCGCCGACCCGCCATCTAAGCGCCCGGATCGAGCTCGAAGGCCTCCTCGCCGATCCTCACCTCGTCGCCGGGCTCGAATCCCGCCGAGCGCAGCGCGGCGATCACGCCGATCTCCCGCAGGCGCTGTTCGAGGTACGCGAGCGCCTCGGGGTTCTCGACGTCGTGACGGCGGACGAGCAGCTCGATCCCCCGCCCGCGGACCTCGTATGCGCCGTCGTCCGCCCGCCTGACGTCGAACCCCTGGTCTCCCGCGGGCCGGTAGACGATGTGCTCGGCGTCGAACTGGGAAGCGCCGCGCGGGATGGCTGTCGCCGCCGGCGCCTGCTCCGGAACCGCCTCGAGGATCGCCCGCCGCAGCTCGTCCAGGCCCACTCCGGTAGCCGACGAGACCGCCAGGACGCCGATCGCCGTTCCTCCCAGCCGGTCGCTCCACTCGCCGACCTCGGCCTGGGCCCTCTCCTCCGGGATCAGATCGGCCTTCGAGAGCACGACGAGCTCGGGGAGGTGTTCGAGCCCCGCGCCGTGCTCGTGAAGCTCGCCCCGCACCGAATCGTGCGCGCCGACCGGGTCCTCCGCCGCGACGTCGACGAGGTGGACGAGGAGGCGGCAGCGCTCGACGTGGGCGAGGAACTCGTGGCCGAGGCCCGCGCCGCTCGCGGCCCCCTCGATCAGCCCCGGGATGTCGGCGAGGACGAGCTGGCGGTCCTCGCTCTCGAGCGTGCCGAGCACGGGCTCGACCGTGGTGAACGGGTACTCGGCGACCTTGGGCGACGCGCGGGTCAGCCTCCCGAGGAGCGACGACTTCCCCGCGTTCGGCTGACCGACCAGGCCGGCGTCGGCGAGCAGCTTCAGCCGCAGCTCGATCCAGCCCGACTCGCCCTCGACGCCCTTCTCGGCGAATCGCGGCGCCTGCCGCGTCGAGGACGCGAAGCGCTTGTTGCCCCGTCCCCCCGAGCCTCCGGCGGCGACGACCGCGCGCTGGCCCGTGTCGACGAGGTCGTGCCTGCGACCCTCGAGCCCCTCGATCTCGGTTCCGGGAGGGACCGGGATCAGCCTGTCCTCCCCCCTTGCCCCGTGCCGCTGCTGGCCCTGCCCGTGTCCGCCCCGGCCCGCGCGAAAGTGGCGCGCGCGATGAAGCGCGGCCAGGTCGCGGCGCGAGGGATCGCTGACCACGGCCACGTCTCCCCCCCGCCCGCCGTCGCCGCCGTCCGGGCCGCCGCGCGGGACGTGCGCCTCGCGACGAAAGCTCACCGAGCCGTCGCCGCCTCGCCCTCCCGCGACGTAGATCTTCGCCCTGTCGTAGAGCACGACGCGAGGTTAGGGCGGCGGGCCGAGACGGGTGTTGCACGGGTTGGGTCGAGGCCCGCGCAGCGTTCTCGTCCGTTGTCGAGTTGGTCGGCCCTGGACCGACTAAGTCGACACTCGCGGTGGGCGCTAGCCGTCCGCGGCTACGGAGACGGTGCGGCCCCTGTGGCCGTGCGTGAACTCGACCACGCCCGGGCGGGTGGCGAAGATCGTGTGGTCGCGGCCCACGCCGGTGCCATCGCCCGGGCGGAAGCGGGTGCCCCGCTGGCGAACGATGATCTCGCCGCCGCCGACCCGTTGACCCGCGAACACCTTGACCCCGAGGTACTTGGGGTTCGAGTCGCGACCGTTGCGGCTTGAGCCGAGTCCCTTCTTGTGCGCCATCTCAACTCTCCTTCTTAGCAGACGACGATCGCCTGCTGGCGGACGAGCCGCGGCCCGCCCGGCTCCCGCTCGACGAGCCCCTGCCGGTCGCCGGCTTCTTCGCCGCCGGCTTCTTCGCGGCGGGCTTCTTCGCGGCCGGCTTCTTCGCCTGGGCGGCTTCCTTCTTCGGGGCCGGACGCTTGGCGGCGGCCCGCTTCTCCTCCGGCTCGGCCTTCTCGGCCGACTTGGCCTTCTCGGCCGGCTTCTGAGCGGGCCTTCGGGTGAGCAGCCTCACCTCGGTGACCTCGAGCCTGGTGAGCCCCTGGCGGTGGCCGCCGCGACGCCGGTAGCCCTTCTTCGGCTTGTACTTGAAGATCCGCACCTTGGGGCCGCGCAGGTGCTCGGTGACGACCGCCTCCACCTTCACCTTCTCGAGCTCCTTGGCGGCCACCGTCAGGTCCTTGTCGCCGAGGTAGGCGACCGCGCGCAGGCTCACCTTCGCGCCCTCGTCCTCGGGCAGCCTCTCGACCACGAGGCTCTCGCCCTTCTCGGCGCGGTACTGCTTGCCGCCGCTCTCGACTATCGCGTAGCTACTCGCCATCGGATTGACCCTCGCCCGGCGCCCTGGCGCGCGAGCGGCGCCTGCCGCCCCGCCGGCCGCGGCGCCGTCTCGAGGGCCGCGATTCTACGGAACCGTCCCCGGCCGCGTTCGGGGCCTCCTGGCCCGCTTCGGCCCCCTCGCCGTTGCCGGTGGCGGGCGGTCCACCGACCAGCGCCGCGGTCGCGGCGGACCGCCCCACGCTCTCGATCCGCACGAGGCGGCGGTCGCCGACGAACGGCCCGGCTCCGCTCACGCTGACGATGTAGGAGTCCACGCGCGCCACGGCGTCGTCGACGTTGTACATGTGGGGCTCCTCGATCCTCACCAGCACCTCGTCGCCGACCTGGAACGGTAGGGCCCGCTCCTCGATCTCGGCGCGCGAGCCGCTCTCGACGATCTCGAACGTGTCCAGGGGCAGCGCCTCGCCGCCCTCGAAGTGGAAGTGCTTGCCCGATTCCTGCTCCAGCTCGTGGAGCGGGCTCTCGTCGCGAAGCAGCTCGGCGGCGACCTTCGGGTTCACCCGGACCAGGAACGCGTCGGGCTTCGGCTTCTCGGCAACCAGGTCCCTGAGGCGGCGCACGATCTGTATCGCCACGGTCTCCTCGGACTCGACCACCCCCTCGCCGTCGCAGGTCGGACAGCGCTTCGTGAGGATCTCGCGCACCCCGTCGGTGACGTTTTGGCGGGTCATCTCCACCAGGCCGAGGGGCGAGACGTCCATCACGTAGCTCTTCGTCTTGTCGGCGTCGAGCGCCTTCCGAAGCGTCTTCAGGACCTGGTCGCGGTTGCGAGCGCGCGCCATGTCGATGAAGTCGATGACGATGATCCCTCCGATGTCGCGCAGACGAAGCTGTCGCACGACCTCCTCGGCCGCCTCGACGTTGACCCGGGTGATCGTGTCCTCGAGGCGCCCCCTGCCCCGCCCGGTGAAGCTCCCGGTGTTGATGTCGATCACGGTCAACGCCTCGGCGTAGTCGATCATCAGGTAGCCGCCCGAGGGGAGGTCGACGCGGCGCGAGAGCACCGAGCGGAAGGCCTCCTCGACCCCCATGCGCTCGAACAGCGGCTCGGGATCCTCGTAGAGCTGCGCGTACTGGACCAGCTCGGGCGCGGTTCGCTGGAAGAAGCTCGTCACCCGGTGGTGCTGCTTCGGGTCGTCGATGATCGCGCCGTCGAACTCCTTCGCCAGCACGTCGCGCAGGACCCGGATCGAGAGGTCCGCCTCCTGGAAGACCATCGCCGGCGCCTTGGCCTCGACGACGCGGCGCTGAACCACCTCGTAGAGCTTCTTGAGGTACTCGATGTCCCGCTCGAAGTCGGCCTTGCGGGCGCCCTGCGCGGCGGTGCGCACGATCACGCCCCCCTCGCCGGTATGGATGTTCTGCAGCAGCTTGCGCTGCCGCTCACGCTCGGAGTCGGAGAGCCGTCGGCTCGCTCCCACCCCTCCCCCCAGGGGCATGTAGACGAGGTAGCGGCCGGCGATCGAGAGCTGCATCGAAAGCCGCGCCCCCTTTGTCTTCAACGGGTCCTTGACCACCTGGACCAGGACCTCCTGACGGGGCTTCAGCAGCTCGTCGATGCGGCGTCCCTTGCCGCGGCCGCGCCGGGGGCCCTGCTGGCCTCCCGGCAGCACGATCTCGTCGACGTGCAGGAAGCCGTTTCGCTCCAGGCCGATGTCCACGAACGCCGCCTCCATGCCCGGGAGCACGTTGTCGACGACGCCCTTGTAGATGTTGCCGACGATCGACCGCTGGCCCCGGCGCTCGACGTAGAGCTCCGCCACCTTTAAGTCGCCGTTCGAATCGAGGCGAACGGCGTCGCCGCCGTTCGCGGAGCCCGCGCGGTCGCGCGAGCGGCGCCCGCCGCCGCGGGTACCTCCCCGGCCCGAGCCTTTGGCCTCGAGCACGGCGACGCGGGTCTCGCCCGCGTCGACTGAAACCAGTATTCGCTTTCTCAGTTAACTCACCTCACAAGAAGAAGGGTCGTGACCTCAATAAGGCACGAGGTCCGCCCTGCTCTTGGAGGTGAGCCGCGCTTGGACGTAGATGCTCTGCAGAAGCCCGACTGCCATGAAGGTGACGACCACGGAGGATCCTCCGAAGCTCATCAGCGGCAGAGGGATGCCGGTCACGGGCATGACCCCGATCGCGACACCGACGTTCACGAACACCTGGCACATGAACGTCGCCGCGATCGCGCCCGCGATCAGGCTCCCATACAAGTTCTTTGACAACGTCATGATGCGCAGCGCCCTCCAGATGAGCAGGGCGTAGAGGGCTAGGACGAAGGCCGCACCCACAAACCCGAATCGCTCTCCGACCACGGAGAAGATGAAGTCGGTGGTGCGGTCGGGCACGAACCCGTTCTCGGTCTGAGTCGAGTTTCCTCCGCGCCCGGTCTTGCCGCCGGAGCCGATCGCGATCAGCGATTGGTCGATTTGGTAGGTCGCGTCGCGTGGGTCCGAGCTCGGGTTGAGGAACGACGTGAGCCGCTCCTGCTGGTAGCCCTTGAGCACCGGATGCCCGATCGCCGGGGCGATCACCAGGACCGCGGTGACCGCGGCCGCCAGCAGCGCCCCGAGCAGGGCGAAGTGCGTCCACCGCACCCCGACCACGAACAGGATCGCGAGCGTGATCACCACGTAGGTGATCGCCGTCCCGAGATCCGGCTGCAAGAAGACGATCAGCGCCGGGACGAAGCCCATCAGCAGAAGACGTGCGGTCCGCTGCCTTTCTGTGACTCGGCGCGCTCGATCGATCGCGAAGCCGGCGAGCGCCGCGATCAGCAGCACCTTGCCGAGCTCCGACGGCTGGAATGTGAAGAAGGGAAGCTGTATCCATCGACGTGACCCGCGCGTCGCCTGCCCCAGCATGAGGACCAGGATGATGCTCCCGATCATCGCCGTGTAGAGGCCGACGCGCAGCTCCCTGAAACGAGAGTAGTCGACGCGGGCGATGGCAAGCATCAGCGCGACCCCGATCACCGCGTACGTCGCCTGGCGGACGACGTAGAAGTAGGGGTCGTGGGGGACGTCGCCGCCGGTCACCGCCTTCAGCGTGAAGAGGCTGAAGCCGATCAGCCCGAGGCTGGCGAGGACGAGCAGCGGATCGAGGCGCAGGATGCCGATCCGGTCCGCGGCGCCGCCCGAGCGGCGCTCGTCGAAGGGGCGGGGATAGGCGTCGGAGACCATCAGTAGGGGTTCCCCGAGGCGGCCGCTGCGGTCGCCTGCTGGATCGAGGTCTGCGAGGGGATCTTGCCGCCGGCCGCCTTGGCCGCCTGCTTGTGGGTGTTGAAGTACGCCTCGAGGACCTGCCGGGCCACCGGCGCCGCGGCCTGGACGCCGAACCCGCCCTGCTCGATCGTCGCGGCGACCACGATCTGAGGATTCGGGTAGGGGGCGAGCGCCACGTACCACGACTGGTCGTTCTGACCGAGACGCTGAGCGGTTCCCGTCTTGCCCGCCATCGGGATCGGGAAGCTCCCGAACACCGGGTAGGACGTGCCACCCGGCGACTGCGCCGCCATGTGGATCCCCTCGAGGATCGCGGACCGGTATTGGGGATTGACGTCCAGATGGCGCTCGGGCGCCGGGTTGATCTCTTGGACCGCGCGGCCCTGGGGATCGTCGACCTCCATCCCCACGTGCGGGCGGACGACGTCGCCGCCGTTGGCGATCGCCGCGTAGGCGACCGCCATCTGCAGCGGGTTGGTCTGGAGATCGCCCTGACCAATCGCGAGGTTGACGCTGTCTCCCTCGGACCACGGTCGGTCGGTCTGGTGCTCCTTGTAGAGCTGGTTGCGCCAGGCGGGCGTCGGCAGGAGGCCCGCCACCTCGCCCGGGAGGTCGATCCCGGTCGGGTGCCCGATTCCGAGCTCCGATGCCCACTTCTGCTGGGCGTCCCCGCCGTGCAGGTAGAGGTCCGCGCCGACGTTGTAGAAGAAGACGTCGGAGGAGACCTGGAGCGCCTGAGGCAGCTGGAGCGCGCCGTAGGCGCCGCCCCCCGCGTTGTGCAGAGTGATCCCGCCCTCGGTGAACGACCCGCCGTCGACGATCGTCGTCGTGGGGGTCAGGACGCCGCTTTCGAGCGCCGCCATCGCGGTGATCGGCTTGAACGTGGACCCCGTCGGATATAGGCCCTGGACCGCGCGGTCCGCGAGCGGCGCCCCCGTGGTCTGCGATGTGAGCGCCTTGAAGGTGGCCGGGGGAATCACCGGCTTCGTGAAGATCGAGGGATCGAATGTGGGTGAGGACCCAAGGCCGAGGATCTCGCCGTCGCGGACGTTCATCGCCACGAAGGCGCCCGGGGTGCTGAACGAGCCGATCGCCGCCTCTCCGGCCTCCTGGACCGGCTTGTCGATCGTCAGCAGCAGGTTGTCCCCCGCCTTTGCCTGGGTCTGGCTGAGGACCCCGCCGGTGGGCCGGCCCTCGGCGTCGACCTGGACGCGGGTCATCCCGTTGGTCCCGCGAAGCACGTTGTCGTAGGTGTTCTCGACGCCGGACTGGCCGACCTGGTCGCCGGGCTGGAGCCCCTGGTAGCGCGGCTCCTTGAGCTGCGGGCCCGTGACCTCCCGGACGTAGCCGAAGATCTGGGCGCCGAGCGTCCCGTCGGGGTAGTGGCGCACGTACACCCGCTGCACGGTCACGCCCGGATACTGCCCCTGGTTCTCGCGCAGGTAGTAGACGAGGTCGTAGCCGACGTCGCGCTCCAGCGTCACCGGGTTTGCCGGCAGGTCCTTGGTCTGCTTGCGGATCTGCTTCTCGATCTCGCCGGCCGACATCCCGGCGACCTGGCTCAGGCGCTGGAACTCCTGCTTCTGCTTCTTGTGCGATCGCGGCAGCTGGGTCGGCTGGATCTGGAGCGCCAGGGCGGTCCGGTTGTCGACCAGGACGTTGCCGCTGCGGTCCGTGATCTCGCCACGCGGCGCCTGAACGGTGATCTCCCGGACCTGGTTGTTCTGGGCCTGCTTCAGGTACTTGTCGCCCGAGAGGACCTGGAGGTACCAGAGCCGGAAGAAGACGAGCGAGAACATGACGAGCGCGAAGCCGCTGAGGATCGCCACCCGGAGCGCGAACTGCGCCGGGACCAGCGGTCGCTCGCGTTGGTTGAACATCTAGGAGACCCCGGCGGCGCGCCGGATCCGGCGTCCGCGCACCCGTCGCGGGCGCGTCGTCCCCGCCCTGATCGGGCTCCGCCCCCTGCCGACCGTCGCGCTGTCCACGAGCGCGGGGCGCAGGATGCGGCGGATCAGCGGATAAAGCGGGATCGCGAGCAGGACCGCCAGGAGCCCCTGGACGAAGATCTCCCGGAGCACCAGGAGGCTGACCGGCGCGTCCACCCCCAGCGTGATCTGGATCGCCGCGAAGCCGGCCGCCGCGGCCGTCGTCAGGGCGCCGATCAGCAGCAGCGGGACCAGCGAGTTCGAGATCTCGGTCCCCTCGCGGTAGCGACCGGCGAGATATCCGACGCTCAAGAGGACCAGTGACGAGACCCCGAGCGTCTGCAGGAGGACGGAGTCGAGCAGGAGCCCCGTAGCGAACCCGATCACCGCCCCGACCACGGCGCCCCCGAACAGGCCGAGAGAGATCACGACGAGGGGAACGATGTCGGGGGTCGTGCCGAACAGGCTCAGATACGAGAAGAACGAGACCTGGAGCAGCACGCAGCCGATCACCACGAGCCCGAGCCGGACCGCGATTCCCCGGGTGATGATCACTGCGCCACCCCCGGGCGCTTCGGCCCGCCGGTGGCGACCTGGACGAAGTCGAGGTTGCGCATGTCGGCGAACGGCGTGACGTGGACCCGCTGATAGGTCTCCTGCTCGCCCACCGTGGCGTCACTCACCTTGCCGATCGGGACCCCGGGCGGGAAGGCGGAGGAGATCGACCCGTTGCTCCAGCCCGCGCTGACGACGAGTTGCCCTTGATGGATCGCCTGGTTGCGGTCGATGAAGTCGAGCAGCAGTGCGTCCGGGTTCCCCACCTCGGGCTCGGCGACGCCCTCCGGCCCGTTGGGCAGCACCCGAGCGGAGACCGCGCTGCGGTTGTCGGTGATCAGAGTCACCTCCGCGGTCCCGTGCGTGACGTCGGAGACGCGGCCGACGAGCCCGTCGCCGTCGACGACCGGGTCGTTGAGCTTGACGTCGGAGCTCGAGCCCTTGTCGACCGTGACCGTCGAGTACCACACCGTGGGCGAGCGACCGATCACGCGCGCGGTGACGGGCTTGTAGCCGGCGAGCGTCCCGCCCCGATCGAGGCCCACGAGCTTTCGAAGCTGCTCGTTCTCGCCCTCTGCCGACTGCGACTTGGCGAGCTGGTTTCGAAGGTCCTGGACCTCCGACTTCAGATCGCCGTTCTGCCCTCGGGCGCTGAACGTCTCGTCGACCCAGTTGACGAGATCGCGTCCCGGCTTCAACGCCCTGCTCGCCCCCTCCTCGAGGGGGCCGAACACCGAGGCGACCGCTCGCTGCATCGAATGGAGCGGCCCGCCCTGGGACTCGGAGAACTGGGTCGACAGCAGCACGAGCGCCACGACAACCAAGAGCACCAGCACCGCTCGGCGCCTTCTGACCTGCTTCCGGTACATCCTGTCCCTACCCGGTGCTGACGAGTCGACGCCGGTGGGAGTTACGGCTCATCCGGTGGATGACCTCGAACTCCTCGAGCGAGCGCCCGGATCCGACCGCGACGCAGGTGAGCGGCGACTCGGTCAGTTGGGCCGGCATCTGGCATTCCTCGCGAAGCCGCTGGTCCATGCCCTGCAGGAGGGCGCCGCCGCCCGCGAGAGTGATCCCGCGGTCCATGATGTCCCCGGCGAGCTCGGGCGGGGTGCGGTCCAGGGTGTCCTTGACCGCGGCGACGATCTGGCTGATCGGCTCCTCGAGCGCGCCGCGCACCGCACCCGAGCTGAGCATGATCGTCTTCGGCAGGCCGGTGACCATGTCACGGCCCCGGATCTCCGTGCTCACCTCCTCCGGAAGCGGCGCCGCCGAGCCGATCTCGAGCTTCACCTCCTCCGCCGTCTGCTGTCCGATCAGGAGCTTGTGCTCGTGCTTGCAGTAGTTGACCACCGCATCGTCCATCTCGTCGCCGCCGACCCGGATCGACTCCGAGACGACGATGCCCCCGAGCGAGATCACGGCGACCTCGCTCGTGCCGCCGCCGACGTCGAGGACCATGCTCCCCGTGGGCTCGGCGACCGGGAGGCCGGCGCCGATCGCCGCCGCCATCGGCTCCTCGATCAGGTAGGCCTGGCGCGCGCCCGCGGAGAGGCAGGCCTCCTCGACGGCGCGCTTCTCGACTCCCGTTACCCCGGAGGGGACGCAGACGACGACGCGGGGATGAGCGAAGCGGTTCTGATGAACCCGCTGGATGAAGTGGCGCAGCATCTCCTCGGTGACGTCGAAGTCGGCGATCACACCATCCTTGAGCGGTCGGATGGCGCGGATCGTTCCGGGCGTCCGCCCGAGCATCCGCTTCGCCTCGACGCCGACCGCGTGGACCTCGCCGGTCCGCGCGTCGACCGCGACCACCGACGGCTCCGAGAGCACGATGCCCCGCCCACGCACGTAGACGAGGGTGTTCGCGGTCCCGAGGTCCACGGCCATGTCGCGGCCGCCGAACCCGGTGAGGTTGCTGAATAGGCCCATCGGTTTGGGGAACGAAGGAAGTCCTCGGGGCGGATGGTTGGGCGCTGTCGGCGCGGCCTCCGCGACAGACGGCCTCCTACACCCGGCCCATCGGGAACCGGTCATCGTGGCGGCCGCGCCGCGGCGAGTGTAGCGAACCAGAACCCAGCCTCAATTGCAGGATGAGGGCCGGGTCATGAACTTCACCTCACCTTGAGGGTTAGGCCAGATTCCCGCCTTCGGGGGTCGAGCGCTCGGCCGATCTCCGGAGCTCCGGGGCCAGCTCGAAGAGCAGGCTCAACGGCAGGCCCACGACGTTCGAGAAGTCCCCCTCCACCCGCTCGACGAGGAGCGACCCGAGCCCCTGGATCGCATAGGCGCCGGCGCGCCCCCGCCACTCGCCGGAGTCGAGATACATGGCGACCGTCGGCTCGTCGAGCGCCGCGAAGCTGACCTGCGAGCGGGAGACGCCGCTCCGCTCCGACGGCTCGCCCTCTCGCTCCGGCCCACGGAGGACCACGCCGCTGAGCACCGTGTGCGTACGGCCCGCGAGCGCCTCGAGGCGCTCGCGTGCACCGGCGCGGTCGTCGGGCTTGCCCAGGATCCGTCCGTCGAGGGCGACGTCCGTGTCGACGGCGAGGACGACCGCGCCCCGCCGCGCCGCGTCCACGCCGGCCGCTGCCTTCCGCCGCGCGTTCTCGAGCACGACTGCCTCGGGATCCCCGCTCGCGAGCTCTTCGACCTCCGGGACGACGACCTCGAACTCGATCCCCAGAGCCGTCAGGATCTGCCGGCGGCGCGGAGACGCCGACGCGAGGATCAGACCGGGTGAGGTCGTCGGCACGCGCCCCCGCCGAGGATCAGGCAGGTGAGGAGGTCAATGCGCAGCCTCCGACGGTCACGACCGAACCACCTCATTCAGCGTCGGACAGGGTTGAGCCGTTGTGGGACCCATAGACCCCAAAAGGCTTCAATCCTTCGCCTTCCCTCTTCACGTCGGATGACCATCCCTCACGCGAGATCCGGGAACCAGAGCGCGATCTCGCGGCGCGCCGACTCATCGGAGTCGGAGCCGTGGACGAGGTTGAAGGTGACCTCCACGGCAAACTCGCCCCGGATCGATCCCGGCGCGGCCTCGAGCGGGTCGGTGGCGCCGATCACTTGGCGGGCCGCCGTGACCGCCTCGGGCCCCTCCATGACGGCGGCGACCAGCGCGCCGCCGGTGATGAACTCCACCAGCTCCCCGAAGAAGGGCTTCTCGGTGTGCTCCTCGTAGTGGCGGCCGGCGAACTCCTCGTCGATCCGGAGCTGGCGCAGGGCCACGAGACGAAGCCCCTTGCGTTCGAAGCGCGCCAGGATCTCACCGGTCAGGCCACGCTCGAACGCGTCCGGCTTGACGAGGATGAGGGTTCTTGAAGCCTCGGCCACGAGCGCCGCAATCTACCTGGGGCGTTCGGCGAGCGCTACGGGACGGCGCGAGGGCTCAGGAGGCGGTGGCCGGCCGAGGCCGGTCGTCGCCCGGAGCCTCGCGGGTGGGCTGCCGGCTCGATCCACCGCGCGTCGAGCCGGGCTTGCGCTGCTTCGGAGCGGCGGGTTTGCGCGACGCGCTCGCCTGCTGAGAGGTCGCCGGGCGAGCCTGCCGCGCAGGTCGAGCGGTCCGGGCGGGAGCCGTCTGGCGGCGGCCCCCGGCGCGCGCGGCCGGCTGCGCGCGCGGCGCTGACCCCGTCCGAGCGGGAGCCTCCGCCCCTCGGCGCGGCGGCGGCGCGGCGCGGCGCTGCGGCGTCTCGCAGTACGGACACATCGTCCAGCGCGGGTCGATCGGCTTGTTGCACGTCTCGCACGGATCCTTGACGCGCGCGCGGCAGCTTGGGCAGCGGAGATACGTGCGCTCGATCGGGTGACCGCAGTTGGGGCAGGACTGCTCCTCGAGTTGGCGGACGCGCAGCTCGGCGGCGCGAATCTCGAGCTCGCGCTCGTGCGCGTCCTCCAGGTACTCAGGCGGGCGGATGATGGAGTAGACCAGCGGCCCGACGAAGGGAAAGACGGCCGCCGCCGTCGCGCAGCCGACCAGCACGCCGTCCTCGATGCGCCGCCGGGCATCGAAGTACGTCCAGGCGATCAGGGAGACGTAGACGACCACCAGGAAGAGAACAACCAAGTTCACGAACAGGTTGAGCCCCGAGTTCGTGATGCCGAAGAGCGCTACGAGCATGGGAAGGGCCGCATCGGGAAGGGCGGAGTGTACTTCGTCACACCCTGCCCAAACCCTGGTTCCCAGGCACTACAGGAACAAGCGTCCAAACAGGTATCCGAGCCCGAAGAAGACGAGGATGACGATCGCCACCACCGCGGCGACCAAGCCCATCATCTGGAGGAGCTCTGAGCGCGCCTCTCGGTCCATGCGTATCCCAGAAGGTAATGCGAACCGCTGACGAGCGCCACGCCGCCGCACGCTGCCGCGGCTTGGAGGGCCCGCCGGACGGCGGCCTCCGGCTCCGCGATCACCTCGGCGCGCATCCCGGCGCGGTCCGCGAGCTCGCCGAGCGTGGAAGCGGCGAGCGAGCGAGCGCCCGGCCGTCCCGCGCCTGCGAGTCGGGCCGCGGGCAGCTCGGTGCATACGAGTAGCTCGACGCTGGCCGCGAGCGCCTCGACGAAGCCGCGGGCGTCCTTGTCGGCAAGGAGCGCCAAGCAGGCGACGATCGGCCCCTCGCCGGCCGCCTCGGGTAGCGCCTCGGCGAGCGCGCGCGCCCCGTCGGGGTTGTGGGCGGCGTCCAGGATGAGCGGCGGATCATCCCCGAGCCTCTCCATCCGGCCCGCGAGCTCGAGCCCCTGGGCGACGTCCGCCACCCGACTCGCGTCGAGCGCTCCGAGCGCCGCCTCCGCGGCGGCCGCGGCCACCGCGAAATCGCGCCGGGCGTATGGGGCGGGGATCGCGAGTCGCGGCGATCCTCCGGGGTCGTGGGCGATCACGAGCCGCGAGCTTCGCGCGGCCGCCGTCGTTCGGGCGAGCGCCTCCACCCCGGCATCCACGCGCCCGAGGACGAGTGTGGTGTGATCGCGGAGAACTGCGAGCTTCTCGGCCGCGATCTTCTCCTCGGTCGCTCCCAGCCACTCGGTGTGCTCGAGGCCCACCGAGGTCAGCACGGTGGCCAGCGACGGGAGCACGTTGGTGGCGTCGAGGCGACCCCCGAGGCCCGCCTCGATCACCGCGAACTCGACCCCCGCGGACGCCAGCGCCACGAAGGCGGCCGCGGTCACGACCTCGAACTGGGTCACGGACTCGCCCTCGTCGAGCGTCCGGTTGACGACCTCCGCCGACTCCGAAACGCGCTCGACGGCGGCGGCCAGCTCGCCGGGATCGATCTCCGCTCCCCCCACCTTGATCCGCTCCGACCAGCGCTCGGCGTGCGGCGAGAGATATGCGCCGCTGCGCTTCCCGTGCGCCTCGAGAAGGGCGGCGGTCATCTCGGTCACGGAGGACTTCCCGTTCGTCCCGACGACGTGGATCGAGGCGAATCGGTGTTGGGGCATCCCGAGTACCGATACGAGCCGCCGGATCCGGTCGAGGCCGAACCGCATCCCGAAGAGCTCCAGCGAGGCCAGGTAGCCCGCGGCGTCGTCGTAGGTCCAGGCCATTACGTGGTCGCCCGCTCCTCGTCGCTCGGCCCTGTGGAGCGACGAGCGACGAGCTCAGTGATCCCCGAGCTCCTCGAGCTCGGCTCGGTAGGCGGCGAGCTTGCCCCGCTCCTCCTCGACCACGTCGGCCGGGGCGTTCTGAACGAAGCCCTGGTTGGCGAGCTTGGACTCGGCGCGCCCGATCTCGGAGGCGAGCGTCTCGCGACGCTCCTGCACTCGGCGCCGAACGCGCTCGGCATCGACCTCCGCGGAGGCGAGGATCTCGACGGGGCCGAACGCCGCGAGCGGCTCCCCCTCCGCGCCGTCGTATGAGAGTCGCGCGAGGCGCGCGACCAGCTCGTGGGGAGCGGCGGCCTCGCCGGCGGCGACTCGCGCCGAGAGCACACTCCCCGGAGCGACCCCAACCAGGTCGCGCCACCGTCGAAGCTGCCGGGTGAGCTTGATCCAGGCATCGATCTCCCGCTCCGCGTCCTCGTCGACGAGGGCGGCGTCCAGAGCGGGGAAGCGGTGGACCACGAGCATCTCGCGCCGCTCCCCGCCGGCCGCCCCGGCCAGGTAGGAATAGATCTCCTCGGTCACGAACGGCATCATCGGATGGGCGAGCGCGAGCGTCTGCTCGAGCACCCAGAGGAGCGTCGCGGCCACCTCCGGCTCGCCGTCGTAAAGGCGCGGCTTGACGATCTCCAGGTACCAGTCGCAGAGCTCGGACCAGAGGAACCCGTAGAAGTCAAGGGCGGCGTGGGCGAAGTCGTATGACCCGAGGCTCCTGGAGACGGCGTCGATCGCCCGCTCGAGTCGCGAGACGATCCATCGGTCCTCCAAGCGCACGGCACGCGGCGCCGGCTCGACCTCGGGCGCGTTCAGCAGCACGAGGCGCGACGCGTTCCACATCTTGTTCGCGAGGTCCTCTCCCTGCTGGACGCGATCGGCCGAGTAGCGCACGAGCTCCGTGGACGACATCGCCAGGAGGCCGAAGCGCAGCGCGTCAGCACCGTGGACTCCGATCTCGTCGAGCGGATCGATCCCGGTTCCGAGGCTCTTCGACATCCGCCGGCCGCTCGGAGCGAGGATCACCGAATGGACGTAGACGTCGTCGAACGGGACATCGCCGACAAACTCGAGCCCCATCATGATCATTCGGGAGACCCAGAGGAAGAGGATCTCCCTCGCGGTGGTGAGGAAGTCGGTCGGATAGAAGGCGCGCAGGAGCGCGTCCTCTTCGGGCCAGCCGAGGATCGCGAACGGCCAGATCGCCGAGCTGAACCAGGTGTCGAGGACGTCCTCGTCCCGGCGAAGCTCGGCGGGGTCGACGCCGGCCGCCGCCGCCGCTTCCCGTGCCGCGGCCTCCGACTCGGCGACGAACACCGTCTCCCGCGGCCCGTACCAAACCGGCAGCCGATGCCCCCACCAGAGCTGCCGCGAGATGCACCAGGGCCTGATCCGGCCCATCCAGTCGAGGTACACCCGCTTGTGCTGTTCGGGGACGATGCGAACGCGATCGCTCTCGACGGCCGCGATCGCGGGCTTCGCCAGCTCGTCCATGCGACAGAACCACTGCAGCGAGATCAGCGGCTCGATGCGCTCGCCGGTGCGATGCGAGAAGGGGACGGAGTGCACGTACGGCTCCTCCCCACGGAGCCTGCCCTCGGCGCGGAGCGCGTCGAGAACCGCCGCCTGAGCCTCCTGCGCGTGCATCCCGGCAAACCTCTCCCCGGCCGCGGCCGTCATCCGGCCGTCCTCACCGATCACGACGATCTCCTCGAGCCCGTGCTCGCGCCCGATCTCGAAGTCGTTCGGGTCGTGGCCGGGGGTGATCTTCAGCGCCCCCGTGCCGAACTCCGGGTCGACGCGCTCGTCGGCGATGATCGGCAGGCGCCGCCCGACCAGCGGCAGAATGCAGTGCCCACCGACCAGCTCCCGGTAGCGCTCGTCGTCGGGGTGGACTGCGACCGCCGTGTCGGCCAGCATCGTCTCGGGGCGCACCGTCGCCACCGTGAGCACCGCCTCGGTGCCCTCCACCGGGTAGTCGATCGAGTAGAGGACATCCTCCAGCTCCCGATTCTCGACCTCGAGATCGGAGATCGCGGAGTGCGACCCGACGTCCCAGTTGACCATGTAGTTGTCGCGATAGATGAGGCCCTTCTCATAGAGCTGGGCGAACACCCGGTAGACCGCCCGTACGTAGCCCTCGTCGAGGGTGAAGCGCTCGCGCTCGTAGTCGCAGGACGCGCCGAGCCGCTTGTACTGCTCGACGATCTGTGAGCCGTAGCGCTCCTTCCACGCCCACACGCGCTCGACGAAGGCGTCGCGACCGAGCTCGTGGCGCGACGCTCCCTCCTCGCGAAGCTCCCGCTCGACCACCGCCTGAGTCGCGATCCCCGCGTGGTCCGTCCCCAGCATCCAAAGGGTGTTCCGCCCCTCCATCCGCTTCATCCGAATGAGCGCGTCCTGGACCGTGCCGTTCAAGGCGTGCCCCATGTGCAGCGCCCCGGTCACGTTCGGCGGCGGAATCGCGACCGAGAAGTTCTCGGCGGGCGTCCCGTCGGCCGGCGGATGGAAGTAGCCCCCCTCGAGCCAGCGCTCGAGGATCCTCTTCTCGACCTCCGACGGGTCGTAGCGCGTCCTCGCCTCGAGGCTCTTTCGACGTTCGGCGTCCACCGGACGCCGATGTTAGTCG
>DATGAF010000035.1:0-8718 GCA_035313645.1 Solirubrobacterales bacterium | reverse complement strand
CGAAAACCGAGCCTGGGTAGGACGCAGGGAGGGCGGCGAGGCGAGCGTACCGAGAACGTACGTGAGCGAGACGCCCGACCGAGGACGACGCCAGGCGAAGGTTTGCAGGCGGCGCCATCAAGGAGTCACCATCGTTCCGATGCCTTCGTCGGTGAACAGCTCGAGCAGCAGCGAGTGAGGGGCGGAGCCGTCGATGATGTGCGCCGAGGACACCCCGCCCCGGATCGCCTCGACGCAGGCGCCGAGCTTCGGTCGCATGCCCCCCTCGACCTCGCCGAGCGCGGCCTCGACCTCCTCGGCGCCGGCTCGCGAGATCAGCGATCGCGGGTCGGCGGGATCGGCGAGCCACCCGGGGACGTCAGTGAGGAAGATCGCCTTGTACGCGCGGAGCGCCGCCGCCACCTTGCCCGCGGCGGCGTCCGCGTTGACGTTGTAGGAGTTGCCCTCCCGGTCGGTGCCCGCCGAGGCGACGACCGGGATGTAGTCCTCCGCGATGTGGTTCAGGACGTCGACGTCGACTCGCTCGACGACGCCGACGAAACCCACTCGATCGGCGTCGGGGTGCGGCCTGACCTCGAACAGGGTTCCGTCCTCGCCGGAGAGGCCCACGGCGGGCTGGCCGTGCCGGTTGAGACGGCTGACGATGTCGGAGTTCACCTTGCCGAGCAGGACCATCTTCGCGACCTCGACGGTGTCGGGGTCGGACACGCGGACCCCCTCGACGAACCGGACCTCCATCCCCAGGCGCTCCATGTAGGTGGTGATCTCGGGGCCGCCGCCGTGGACGATCACCGGGTTGAGGCCGACGTACTTGAGCAGCACGACGTCGGTCGCGAACCCCTCTCGCAGCCCCTCGTCGCGCATCGCGGCTCCGCCGTACTTGATCACCACCGTTCGGCCGTGGAACTCCCGGATGTAGGGAAGGGCCTCGAGCAGCGTCGTGACGCTGACGCTTGGCTCGGGGGCCGTCATGTCGTGTACTCCGAGTTGATCTCGACGTAGCGCCGCGTCAGGTCGCAGAAGTAGATGCGGGCGACGCCGTCGCCGCGACCGAGGCGCACGGCGATCTCCGCCTCGTCGGCGTCCGTCGCGAGCTCGTCCGCCTCGATCGAGTCGGCGCCGAGCTCGCCCATCCGCTCGCCCGCGAGCGCCATCCCCGCCGCCTGCGCGATGCGGCCCCAGTTGGGGTCACGCCCGTGGAGCGCGGTCTTGACCAGAGGCGAGTTGGCGATCGCCCTCGCCACCCGCTCCGCCTCGTCGCCGCTCGCCGCTTCGCTCACCTCGACTCGGGCCGTCCGGGTCGCTCCCTCGCCGTCGGCGACCACCTCCAGCGCCAGCTGAAGGAGGACCGCCTCGATCAGACCCTCGGGGAGCGGCCTCCCGGACCGCCCGGTCGCCTGGAGGAGCACCGTGTCGTTGGTGCTCAGCTGCCCGTCGACGGTGATTCGCTCGAATGACGACGACGCCGCCGCCCGGAGGAGCTCCTCCGGGTCGGGGATCGCGGCATCGGTCTGGATGAAGCACAGGAGCGTCGCGAACCCGGGCTCGATCATCCCCGCCCCCTTGGCCTGAGCGGAGACGGTGACCCCTCCCGCGCTCACCGTGCAGAGCTTGGGGGCCCGATCGGTGGTCACGATCGCCTCCGCGAAGCGTCGCCCGCCCCATGGGTCGAGCCGGGTCGCGGCGGCGACGATACCCGCCTCGACCTGGCCGATCGGCAGCGGGACGCCGATGGTTCCGGTCTCGGCGACCGCGACCGAGGTCGGCTCGAGCTCGAGCGCGCCGGCGGCGGCGGCTTGCATCGCGAGGGCGTCCCGGTAGCCCCGCTCCCCGGTGGCCGCGTTCGCGTTGCCGGAGTTGACCACCGCCGCGCGAATCGCGCCGGGCTCGCACTCGTCCCTGCACACCCGGACCGGCGCGGCGGCGGCGGCGTTTCGGGTCAGAAGCAGGGCGGAGCGGACCCCGTCCTCCTCGCACGCGACCAGCCCGACGTCGGTGCCCCCGCCGCCCTTGAGGCCGCAGGCGACCCCGGCGGCGCGAAAGCCTCGCGCGAGCTCGGCCGGATCGCGCTCGCCGACCCCCTCGGGGGGCTCAACCCACCGCGAACGGAAGAACATGGTCGCCGGGGGGCTCACCATGTCGCAATGCCCCGGGACGTGCGGCCGCTCGTGGGGATCGAGCTCACCGGAGCCCCTCGGCCTCATCCAGCCCCAGCATCAGGTTGAGGTTCTGCACGGCCTGTCCCGCAGCGCCCTTCCACAGGTTGTCGATCGCCGCGAAGGCGAGGACCCGGCCCGCCGCGGCGTCGAGGACGGCGTGGACCCGGCAGAGGTTCGTGTCGCGCACGTCGCGGACGCCCGGGGGCGCGTCGACCACCTCGACGAACGGCTCGTCGCGATAGCGATCCTCGTACAGCGCGCGAACTTGATCGGCTTCGACGCCGCGATCGACCGACACGTAGCAGCTCGCCAGGAGACCCTGGTCGAGCGGAAGGAGGTGCGGCACGAACGAGACCCTGCCCACGGGCGCGAGGCCCTCGAGCTCCTGCACGATCTCCGGGAGGTGGCGGTGCCCCTCGACCCCATAGGGGCTGAAGTTCTCGTCGACGCTGACGAAGTGAAGCCGCTCCCCCCCGCCGCGGCCGGCGCCCGAGACGCCCGAGGCGGCGCTGATCACGACGTCGTCCGCGAGCCCGGACTCGGCAAGCGGGGCGAGGGCGAGGAGCGCCGCCGTCGGGTAGCAACCCGGGTTCGCCACCAGCTTCGCGTCGCGAACCCGCTCGCGGTGGAGCTCGGTGAGCCCGTAGACGGCCTCGGGCAACAGCTCGGGCGCCGCGTGCTCGCCGTATGTGTGTTCGTACGTCGCCCGGTCGTGGAGCCTGAAGTCGGCGGAGACGTCGACGACGACGAGGCCCGCGTCGCGGAGCTCGCGGACGAGCTCGGCCGCGGCGCGGTGCGGATAGGCCACCAGCGCCGCGTCGCAGTCGGCGACGCGGTCGAGGTCGAGCCGCTCGAGCTCGAGCGGGACCTGGTAACGAGGGTAGAGGCGATCGAGCTGGACGCCGGCGTCGGTGCGGGACGTCGCGATCGCGAGCTCGAGGCGCGGATGGCGCCACACGAGCACCGCGGCCAGGGCGCCCGCGAACCCGGAGGCGCCGGCGACGAGCACCCTGGCGCGAGGCTCGCCCTCGAGCGGCTGAGCGGCGCTCGCCGCCCGGGTCGCCTGCCGGCTATTCACGGAGCGACCCGCCGATCTTCTCGAGCGCGCGCTTGATGGCCTCGCGGCGCTTCCCGACCTCCTCGTCGGTGAGCGTTCGGTCCGGGGCCCGGAACTCGAGCCGCAGAGCGAGGCTCTTGCGCCCCTCCCCCACCTGCTCCCCGGAGTAGAGGTCGAAGATCGTCGCCGAGCGGAGCAGGTCGCCGGCCGCGGCCAGCACCGCGTCGCGGACCCGCTCCGCCGGAACCTCCGAGGCGACGACGACCGCGATGTCCTGGTAGGAGGAGGGGTAGGTGGTGACGTCCTCGTACTGCTCGCGGCCGGCGGCTGCCGCTTCGAGGAGGGGTGCGAGGTCGACCTCGAACCCGGCGCCGTGAGGGAGGTCCCACTCGGCCGCGACCTCGGGGTGGAGCTCGCCCAGCCAGCCCGCGGCCCGTCCGGCGAGCTCGATCGTCGCCGCCCGCCCCGGTCGCAGGAACGGCTCCAACGCCGGCCCGAAGCGAGGCTCGGCGTCGAGGTGGCCGCACAGGACGCCGAGGGCCCCCTTGACCTCGTAGAAGCCCGCGGGGGCGCCCGAGCCGCGCCAGGAGGGCGGCTTCAGGGGACCGACGACCAGGCACCCAAGCCGGTGGGGCTCCGCGATCGGCGCGGGGCGATCCCCGACGAACTCCCCGGCCACGACGCCGCCACCGCCCGGCTGCGCCCTCCGCAGGTAGACGCGTCCCGATTCGAACACGACGACCCGCTCGGCGTGGTGGGCGAGGTTGTGGCGGACCGCGTCGAGCAGGCCACCGAGGAGCGTGGTCCGCATCACCGAGCCCTCCTGTGAGATCGGATTGTGGATCGCGATGCCATCGCGGCGGGGATCGTCGGCTCCGAGCCGGAGCCTGTCAACGAGCTCGGCATCGACGAAGCTCCACGAGACGACCTCGTCGAACCCGAGGTCCCGCATCACGTCGTCGACCCGGCGGCGGAGCACCTGGTCGCGCTCCAGCCGTCCGGTGAGCTCGCCGTGCGCCGGCAGGGTGCTGGGCAAGTGCTCGTCGAGGCCGTGAACCCGCGCGACCTCCTCCACGAGGTCGACCTCTCGGGTGACGTCGTAGTGGCGATCGGGTGGGACGCTCACCCTCAGGTCCTCCTCCCCCTCGAGCTCGACCCCGAACCCGAGGCGCTTCAGATAGCCGGCGCCGCGCCCGCGCTCGATCGGCATCCCGAGGAGCCGCTCGACCCGCGCGCCGTGGAGCGAGATGACGTGCGGGGCGGGGATCTCCGCGATCGCGTCGAGCGTCCCGGGCACCAGCTTGGCGCCGCACAGCTCGACCAGGAGCCGGGAGGCGACCCGCTGGGCGCGGATCGTCAGCTCGGGGTGGAGCTGCTTCTCGAACCGGGTCGATGCCTCGGAGCGCAGCCCGAGCATCGCCGAGGTGCGGAGGATGTTCACGCCGTTCCAGGTGGCGACCTCGAGCAGCACGCGCGTCGTCGCCTCGGAGACCTCCGATACCTGGCCGCCCATGATGCCGGCGATTCCCGAGGGGCCGGTGCGGTCGCAGACCAGGACCGAGTCGCGATCGAAGACCCGCTCGATTCCGTCGAGCGTGGTCATCCGCTCGCCGTCGGCGGCCCTGCGAACGATCAGGGCGCCATCGGGCACGCGGTCGAGGTCGAAGGCGTGAAGCGGCTGCGCGGTCAGGAGCATCACGTAGTTGCTGATGTCGACGACGTTCGAGATCGGCCGCTGCCCCGCCGCCATGAGGCGGCCCTGCAGCCACGGCGGCGAGGGGCCGATCGCGACGTCGGTGAACACCCGCGCGGTGAACCGGGGGCACAGCTCGGGCGCCTCGACCGTCACCGAGGCGTAGTCCTCCACCGCCCCCGCCCCCTCGACGGGAGCGTCGTCGTCCCAGGGCGGCGGGGCCAGCGGGGCGCCGGTGACCGCGTGCACCTCCCGAGCGACGCCGTACACGCCGAGGCAGTCGACCCGGTTTGGGGTCACCTCGAGATCGAGGACCGGCTCCGAGATCGGCAGGAGGGTCGAGAGCGGAGTCCCAGGCGCGGCGCGGTCGTCGGCGAGGACGAGGATACCCTCGGCGTCGTCGCCGATCCGAAGCTCGGTCTCGGAGAGGATCATCCCGTCGGAGACGACCCCGCGGAGGGTCGCCCGTCCGAGCTCCCGGCCATCGGGCAGCACCGCTCCCGGGAGCGCCACCGCGACGGCCTGCCCCTCGGCCACGTTGGGGGCGCCGCAGACGATCGTGCGCGTGGCCTCGCCGGTGTCCACCGCGCAGACGGTGAGGCGATCCGCGTTCGGGTGGCGCTCGACCGAGACCACCCTGCCGACCACGAACCCATCGGGAGACGGAGCGCCGGCGCGCCCGACCCGCTCGACCTCGGTGCCGGTCATCGACAGGCGGTCGGCCAGCGCCTCCGGGTCCAGGCCGGGGTCGCAGTGCTCCTCGAGCCACGAGACGGGGACCCTCACGACGGGCTCCCCCCGTCCGGACGAGCGGCGATCGGGCGGCGCCTCGCCATCAGAACTGCTCCAGGAAGCGGACGTCGTTGGCGAAGAACATCCGCAGGTCGGGGACGCCGTGCTTCAGCATCGCGATCCGCTCGATCCCCATCCCGAACGCGAAGCCCTGGACGCGCTCCGGGTCGTAGCCGCTCTCCCTCACGAACTCGTACAGCGTCGGGTCGACCATCCCCGCGCCGAGGATCTCGAGCCAGCCGGTCCCCTTGCAGAGCGGGCATCGCGAGCCGTCATCGAGCCGTCCGGCCTTGCAGCGGAAGCAGTCGACGTCGAGCTCGACGCTCGGCTCGGTGAACGGGAAGTAGTGCGGGCGAATCCGCAGCTCGCGGTCGGCGCCGAAGATCGCGCGCGCGGCCTCGAGCAGCGTGCCTTGGAGGTCCGCGAGGGTGATGTCGTCGGCGACCGCCAGGCCCTCGACCTGATGGAACATCGGCGTGTGCGTCGCGTCGGAGTCGCGGCGGTAGACCTTGCCGGGAATGACGATGAAGATCGGGGGCTCGTGTGCCTCCATCGAGCGGACCTGCATCGGGGAGGTGTGGGTGCGAAGGACGACGTCGCGCGGTCCCGGCGGCAGCCCGCGCTCGTTGAGCGTGCCCTCGGGCAGGGTGTCGGGATCGACGTAGAAGGTGTCCTGGAGCATCCGGGCCGGGTGCCCCGGCGGATGGTTGAGCGCGGTGAAGTTGTAGTAGTCGTGCTCCACCTCGGGCCCCTCCATCACCCGGTAGCCGAGACCGACGAAGATGTCCTCGATCTCCCGGCGGGTGGACGTCAGCAGGTGCAGATGCCCGACCGCGACTGGGGGGGCGCCGGGAAGGGTGACGTCGACCGCTCCCTCGGCGACCTCCCGCTCGAGCTCGGCCGCCTCGAGCTCGGAGCGCCGCCGAGCGAGGAGCTCCTCGAGGGCCTCGCGGGCCGCGTTCGCCGCCTGGCCGACCGGCCCGCGCTGGCCCTCGGGAAGGCCGCCGATCCCGCGCAGGATCGCGGTCAACCTCGCCCGCCGGCCCAGGAAGCGGACGCGGAGCTCCTCGAGCGCGTCGGGGTCCCGGGCGGAGCCGATCGCGGCCTCGGCCTCCCGGCGCAGCTCGTCCACCGCTTCGCGGGGGTCAGGCATGGCCGGCCATCCTATTTCGGAGCTCATAGAGGGCGACCGCGGCGGCCGCAGCGACGTTGAGGGACTCCGGCCCGCCGGGGCGCATCGGGATTCGAGCTCGCTCGTCGACCGCCGCCTCGAGCTCGGGTGGGATCCCATCGCGTTCGGCCCCGAGACAGACGACGAGCGGCGGCGCGGCTCCCAGGCGATCGATGACGAGGTCGCCGCGGGGGTCGAGCGCCACCTTGGTGCCCCGCATGTCGGCGAGCGCGCCCTGGAGCGGCGGGCGCGCGAACAGGGAGCCCATGCTCGCCCGCACCGCCTTCGGCGAATACGGGTCGGCGCATCTCGGCCCCAGCGCGACGGGGCCGTCGGCCAGCGCGTGGGCGGAGCGGATGATCGCCCCCACGTTTCCGGGGTCGGCGACCCCGTGCAGGTAGACGGAGAGGTCGCCGCCGGCCTCGCCCCAGCGCCGCCGGTACACCCCCACGACCCGGGTGCCCGAGCCCAGCGTGCTGACGGCGTCGAGGAGCTCGGGCTCCACGTCCTCGCCCCCCACCAGCACGAGCTCGGGCGCGACCCCGGCGGCCTCCGCGGCCTCGACGAGGTCCTCGCCCTCCGCGACGAACAGGCCGCTGCGCTCGCGCTCGCGGCGCGAGCGCAGCTTCCGGATCAGCTTCAGCTTTTCGTTGTG
This sequence comes from Solirubrobacterales bacterium, assembly GCA_035313645.1. Classification (GTDB taxonomy): domain Bacteria; phylum Actinomycetota; class Thermoleophilia; order Solirubrobacterales; family 70-9; genus AC-56. The sequence continues at coordinate 1,191 of DATGAF010000035.1, read as the reverse complement.
GGGACTGGTGATCAATTCATCGCTCGTGAAAACAAAACGGGCGGCTCGCCTTTCGCGATCCGCCCAGGAGGTCGAGAGTTATGTGGCTGGCTCTCAGGCCGCGGTGGCCTCCCGGGCTAGCTCGGCAAATCGGCGAAACGCCTCGGGATCGCGAACGGCCACGTCCGCGAGCATCTTCCGGTTCACCTCGACGCCGGCTTGGTCGAGGCCGTGGATGAGCTGGGAGTAGCTCATCCCCTCGCGCCGGGCCGCGGCGTTGATGCGGACGATCCACAGGCGGCGAAACTCGCGCTTTCGATTGCGGCGGTCACGGTAGGCATAGCGGCCCGACCGCATGACCTGCTCGTGGGCGAGCCGGTAGCTCGAGTGCTTTCGCCCCCAGTACCCCTTCGCCTGGCGAAGGACCTTCTTCTTTCGCCGCTTGCGGGCGACGGCGTTCGTTGCGCGCGCCATCTAGCGCCCCTTCCCGGCGAGCAACGTGCGGACGCGCTTTCGATCCTGCGGCGCGACCTCGGTCGGCCGGGCCATGCGGCGCTTTCGCTTCGGCGACTTCTTCTCCAGGATGTGGCTGGAGAACGCGCGCCGGCCGCGAAGCTTTCCGCGCGCGGTCTTGCGGAACCGCTTCTTGGCGCCGGAGTGGGTCTTCATCTTCGGCATCGGACGGCTATTGAAGCAGACCCGCGCTCGCGCGCGGGCGGGTGACGAGGCCGCGCCGGGCGGGTGGCTAGGCGGCGGAGCGCTCGGTGTCGCCGCCGGCGGCGCGCACCTCGCCGTCGCCGGTCTTCGCCCTCACCGGCGCGAGGAGCATGCTCATGTTGCGTCCCTCCTGAAGGGGCTCCTGCTCGATCGTCGCGAGATCCTCGATGTCGTCGTAGAGGCGCTGGAGAAGCGCTCGCCCCCGCTCCGGGTGCGCCTGTTCGCGGCCGCGGAACATGATCGTCACCTTGACCTTGTCCTGGTTTCGCAGGAAGCGCTCGACGTGGCCCTTCTTGGTCTCGTAGTCGTGGGTCGCGATCTTCGGGCGCAGCTTGATCTCGCGCACGTTGATCTGCTGCTGGTGCTTGCGGGCGGCCTTGGCCTTCTGCTCCTGCTCGTAGCGGTACTTCGAGTAATCAAGCAGCCGGGCGACGGGCGGGCGGGCGTCGGGCGCGACCTCCACCAGGTCGAGGTCGCGCTCCTGCGCGCGCGCCA
>DATGAF010000034.1:0-3393 GCA_035313645.1 Solirubrobacterales bacterium | reverse complement strand
GAACGTCCTCATGCACCGGCCGCCGGGGAACCGCGATCCGCTGCCCGAGGAGATCGAGGCCAGCAAGCCGTTCCTCTACCGCAAGGTCGAGCTGATCGAGCCGAAAGTGCTCTGCACGCTGGGGAACTTCGCCACCAAGCTCCTCACCCGAAGCAACCGGGGGATCATGAGCGTCCGCGGCAAGCCTCAGGTGCACGAGCTCGGCGGCCGCTGGGTCCGTGTCTACCCGCTCTGCCACCCCGCCGCCGCCCTTCGCACGCCAGCGACGCTCCAGGCCCTGCGCGACGACTTCCGCGGCCTGCCCGCCCTGCTCGAAGAGCCCGCGCCGTTGCCGCCCGGGGCCCCGCAGCCGCAATCGCAGCCGAACCCGCCGGAGCCCGCGGCCGCCTCCCAGATGGACCTGTTCGGCTAGCTCCCCACCCCCGGGGCCACGCCGACCGAGGTTCGTGGCGGCTGCCCTAGCCTGGGGGCCGCGTGACCGTTGAGAGCGCGAGTCCGGAGGAGACCGAGGCTGCCGGGGGCGAGCTCGCGCGGCGGCTGAAGCCCGGAGACGTCGTGCTCGTGAGCGGCGAGCTCGGCAGCGGCAAGACGACCTTCATCCGCGGCGCCTGCCGCGAGCTGGGGGTCGAGGGGCCGGTGACGAGCCCGACGTTCACGATCGGCTACGTCCACTCCGGCGGCGAAGTCGAGGTCGCCCATCTCGACCTCTACCGGATCCAGTCCATGGCTCGAGAGGACCCGGGCCTGCTCGACGACTACCTCACGCCTGAGCGGATCGGGTTCGTCGAGTGGCCGGACGTGGGCGAGCCGGCGCTCGAGAGGGTCGCCGCCAGGGTGGCGCTCGAGCACCTCGAGGGCGGGCGCAGGCGGATCGAGATCGCGTGAACGTGCTCGGCTTCGACACCTCGACCGCCGCGACCGCGGTCTGCGTCGCCCGCGACGGCGAGGCCGCCTCCGAGCGCTGGCCGGAGCCGGAGGCGCTGTCCGGGCCCCCGGGGCACGCGCGTGAGCTGATGCCGGCGGTCGCCGCGGCGATGGAGGAGGCCGGACTCGGGTTTGGCGAGCTGGACGCGATCGCGGTGGGGGTCGGGCCGGGAACGTTCACGGGGCTCCGAATCGGGGTGGCCACGGCGCGGGCGCTTGCCGGATCGGCCGGAGTCGAGCTGAGGCCGGTCTCCTCGCTGGCGGCCCTGGCGGCCGGGGCGGAGGCGGATCCCGCGCTAGCCCTGATCGACGCCAAGCGCGGCGAGCTCTTCGCGGCGCTCTACGAGGCGGGCGAGCCGCGCTGGGGGCCACTCGCGGCCGCGCCGAAGGAGGTGGCGGCCAGGGTGCGGGAATCGGGCACATCCCCGCTGGCGATTGGGGACGGGTCGGTACGATTTCGGGGCGTGCTCGAGGCGGCCGGAATCCGGGTCCTGCCAGAGGGTGCGCGCACCCACGTGGTCCGCGCGCTCCACATCTGCCGGCTGGCGGCGACCGCACTGCCGAAGGCCCCGGAAGCCGTCCTCCCCGACTACATCCGATCCCCGGACGCGAAACCCCGATGACCGGCCTAGACATCAGGCGCCTCACCTACGCGGACCTGCCGCAGGTGATCGCCATCGAGCGGCGCGCGTTCCCCACTCCATGGTCGCTCGCGATGTTCGTTCTGGAGCTCTCGAAGCCGTCCGGGATCTGCCTGGCGGCGACCCGCGAGGGCAGCCTCGTCGGCTATCTCGTCTGCTCCCGCTACGACACGGTCTGGCACATCATGAACGTGGCGGTCGACGACCGGCTGCTGCGCCGGGGGATCGCGACGGCGCTGATCGAGCGGCTGCTCGAGCTCGCCGACGGGCCGGGCGAGCAGTACACGCTCGAGGTGCGGACCTCGAACGAGGGCGCGATCCGGCTATACGAGAAGTTCGGCTTCCGCTCCGCCGGCCGCCGTCGCGGCTACTACCACGACAACCGCGAGGACGCCCTGATCATGTGGCGCACGGCCCAGGTGGGCGAGGCCCGCCGGGCGAGCGCGTGATCCTCGGCATCGAGACGAGCTGCGACGACACCTGCGCCGCGGTGGTCAGCGACGCCGGCGAGATCCGCTCGAACGTGATCGCCTCGCAGGGCCTCCTGCACTCCCGTTACGGCGGGGTGGTGCCCGAGATCGCCTCGCGCCATCACCTCGAGCTGCTGGACGCGGTGACCGCCGACGCGCTGGAGCGGGCGGGCGTCGACCTCGACGAGATCGAGACCGTCGCCGTCACCCGCTCGCCGGGCCTGATCGGGGCGCTGCTCGTCGGCGTCTCCTCCGCCAAGGCGCTGGCCGCGGCACGTCGGCTCCCGCTGGTCCCGGTCGACCACCTGCACGGCCACGTCGTCGCGAGCACGCTCCAGCCCGACCCGATCGAGCCGCCCTATCTCTGCCTGGTCGCCAGCGGCGGGCACACGTTCCTCGCCCGTGTGGACTCCGAGAGCGGGTACGAGGTGCTCGGCCAGACCCTGGACGACGCCGCGGGCGAGGCCTTCGACAAGGGCGCGCGCCTCCTCGGCCTGGGCTATCCGGGCGGCCCCGAGCTCGACCGGCTCGCGCGCGAGGGGGACCCCGAGGCGTTCGACTTCCCGCGGGCGACCCCCGGTGATCTCGATTTCAGCTTCAGCGGCCTCAAGACGGCGCTGCTCTACAAGCTCCGCGACGAGCCGGACGCCGAACGGGCCGACGTCGCCGCGTCCTACCAGCGGGCAATCGTCGATGCGCTCGTCTCGCGTACGCGGAAGGCGCTGGACCGCGAGGGCCTGCGCAAGCTCGCCATCGGCGGCGGGGTGGCCGCGAACTCGGAGCTGCGGGCCGCGGTGGAGCAGCTCGGGGTGCCGGTATGGGTCCCGCCGCCCGAGCTCTGCACCGACAACGCGGCGATCATCGCCGCCGGCGCCCGCTTCCTCGAGCGCGTGGCCTACCCCGGCTACCTCGACCTGGACGCCTCCCCGAATTGACCTCGGTGACGCTCTACGGCAAGCCCGGCTGCCACCTGTGCGAGGAGGCCAGGGAGGTGCTGCTGTCGGTGCGGTTGGAGCGGGAGTTCGAGCTGGCGGAGGTCGACATCACGCTGGACCCGGGCCTGAACAGGGAATACGGCGAGCGGATCCCGGTGATCGCGGTCGACGGCGAGGACGCCTTCGAGTACGTCGTGGACCGGCAGGCCCTCCAAGATCGCCTCGATAGAGTGATCTCGTGAGTTTTCAAGAGCCGGCCGCGGGCGGCCTAGGGCTTCAGGATGGACCCCAGGAGCGCCTGTCGCTCGGGGTTGCGGCACGGCTCTCCCGCTACCTGCAGGTCCTGACGCAGGCCAAGAAGATGGGCAAGGAGACGATCTCCTCGCAGGAGCTCGCCGACTACACGCACGTCAACTCGACGCA
>DATGAF010000033.1:0-4194 GCA_035313645.1 Solirubrobacterales bacterium | reverse complement strand
TCAGCATCACGCCGGGGTTCGCCGCCAGCGCTCGCGCAACACCGACTCGCTGCTGCTGGCCGCCCGAGAGCTGCGCCGGGTAGCGGTCGCGGAGCGAGGGGTCGATTCGCACCAGGTCCATGAGCTCCTCAACCCGGTCGCTGGTTCGCTCACGACCCCAGCCGAGCAGCCGGGGAACGGTGGCGATGTTGTCCGCCACCGTGCGGTGGGGAAAGAGCCCGATCTGCTGGATCACGTAGCCGATCTCGCGCCGAAGCTCCGCTGGAGAGCGATCGCGCACCGAGGTCCCCCCCACGAGGATGTCGCCGTCGCTGATCTCCACCATGCGGTTGACCATCCGCATCGCGGTCGTCTTGCCGGACCCGGAGGGGCCGACGAAGACGCAGATCTCCCCGCTCGGCACCTCGATCTCGAGCTCGCTGACCGCGGGCTCATCGCTGCCGCCGTACCGCTTGGTGACCCGCTTGAAGGCGACGGCGGGAGCAGCCGCGCCGGCATCCACCGTGTTCGGACCCTCCACGGACACTGGGAGGGGCCGATGCTACCGGCGCTCGCCGTCTCGGTCGAGTGGGCTCGGCGGGGGTCGTTTGGCGGCCGGCCTTCCCGCGTTCACCGAGCACCGGTATCGCGCTCCGGTATAGATGGTCCCGTGGAAGCCGCCGCAGACCTCCGTGGGCTGACGAGCACCGAGGCGGCGGCGCGCCTCGCGCGGCTCGGCCCGGCCGAGCCGCCCACGAGCCGTTCGGTCGCCTCCATCGTCGCGGGCAACGTCTTCACGCTCTTCAACGCCATCCTCGGGACGTTCTTCGTCGTGATGCTGGCCCTGGGCCTGTTCGCGGACGCCCTGTTCGGCCTGATCGCGGTGATCAACTCGGCGATCGGGATCCGCCAGGAGCTGAAGGCCAAGGAGACGCTCGACCAGCTCGCGTTGCTGGTGGCGCCGAAGGCCCGGGCGGTGCGGGACGCGCAGATCGTCGAGCTGCGCGGCGACGAGGTGGTCCCGGGCGACGTGATCCGGGTCGAGCCGGGGGACCAGCTGGTGGCCGACGGCGTGGTCGTCTCCGCGCGCGGGCTGACGATGGACGAGTCGATCCTCACCGGCGAGTCCGACGGGATTCGAAAGCACGAGGGCGACCGCCTGCTCTCGGGCGCCTATTGCCTCGCGGGATCTGGCTACTACGAGGTGGACGCGGTGCGCGAGCAAAGCCACGCGGAGCAGATCGCCGGCGAGGCCCGGACCTTCCGCCACCCGCCGTCGCCGCTCCAGCTCGAGGTCAACCGGCTCCTGAGCGCGACGACCATGGTCATGGTCCCGCTCGCGATCCTCCTGCTGGTCGCGTTCTCGATCCGCAGCGTCGGGCTCCACGACGCGGCGCAGACCGCCACCGCGGGGCTCGTCACCCTGATCCCCGAGGGGCTCGTCCTCTTGATGAGCGTCACCCTCGCGGTCGCCGCCCTACGCCTCGCCCAGATGAACACGCTGGTGCAGCAGATGGCCGCCACGGAGGCGCTGGCCGCCGTCGACACGATCTGCGTCGACAAGACCGGCACGCTCACCGACGGCACCCTCGACCTCGTCTCGGTCGAGGTCGCCGACAAGACCCACCCGGCCGTCGCCCACGAGGCGCTCGCCGCGTTCGCCCACTCCGCGGGCGAGCGAAACCGCACCCTGGAGACGATCGCCGAGCGTTACCCCGGCACGCCCGGGCGGGTGGTCGCGGAGGTGCCGTTCTCCTCCGCCTGGAAGTGGAGCGGCGTCACGCTCGACGGCGGCGGGCCCGTGCGCAGCTACGTGATGGGGGCGCCGGACGTGCTCACCCAGGCCGGAGCGCTCGAGCTTCCTCCCGCGCTCGCGCGGACGCTCGAGGAGCACTCGGCCGCCGGGCGCCGGGTCGTCGCCTTCGGCGAGGCCCACGGCGCGCTTCCCGAGGATCCCGGGACGGAGCCCCCGCCGAAGCTCGAGCCCCGCGCTCTCGTGGTCCTCGAGGAGCAGCTTCGCTCCGACGCAGCCGAGACGATCGAGTTCATGCGCGACCAGAACGTCGACCTGAAGCTGATCTCCGGCGACGCCAGGCTCACGGTGACGGCGGTTGCCCACGCGGTGGGCGTTCCCGGCGATGCCGGGGTCATCGAGGGCCCGGAGCTGCCGGGCGATCGAGCGGGACTCGCGGCGGCGGCGGAGCGCAACACGATCTTCTCCCGGATCAGTCCGGAGCAGAAGAAGGCGCTGGTGGGCGCCCTGGCCGACCGGGGCAGGTTCACCGCCATGATCGGCGACGGCGTGAACGACGTCCCGGCGCTGAAACGGGCCCGGCTCGCCGTCGCGATGGGGTCCGGGAGCCAGATCACCAAGGGGATCGCGGACATCGTCCTGATGCGCGACCAGTTCTCGATGCTGCCCCGCGCGGTCGCCGAAGGACGCCGCATCGCGCGCAACATCCACCGGCTCGCACGGCTCTACGCGACCAAGAGCGTCTACGCGGGGCTGCTGATCCTGGTCACCGCGATCTTCGGGTTCGCGTTCCCGTTCCTGCCGCGCCAGCTGACCATCGCCGCGATGCTGACGATCGGGATCCCGTCGTTCGTCCTCGCCCTCGCGCCGAGCGAAGGGCCTCTCTACAGGGGCCGCCTGCTGCGGGCCCTTGCCGCCTTCGCGGCCCCCGCGGGGGGCGGGATCGCGGTTGGCTCGCTGCTCTCCTACTTCCTGGTCGACGACATCTTCGGCGGATCGCTCGCCGAGGGCCGGACCGCTGCGACCACGACGCTGATCGTGCTCGGGCTCTGCTTCATCCTCCTGCTAGAGCGCGGCCCGGGTCGCGAGCACATCACGATCCAGAGCTACATGCTCGCGATGGTCGCCGGGCTCGGCGCGCTCTACGCGCTCGCGCTCGCCGCCCGGCCGGTGCGCGACTTCTTCGACCTCGAGCTGCTCTCGGCGGGACAGTGGTTCCTCTGCCTCCTGTCGGTCGCGGCGGGCCTGGTGCTCGCGGCGCTCGCCTGGCGCCTGCCCTACATCCAGGCCCTCGAGGCCCCCCTCGACTCCTCCGCCGAGCACACGGGGGCCAGCGCGGCGTCCCCAGCCGCGGTTCCGGGAGCGCCACGAACGTGAGCGACGCCTCTCCAGCGCGCGACGGCGAGGCCGGGCGGACGAACCCCGCGTTTCGCCGAACGAAGATCGTGGCCACGATCGGCCCGGCGACCCGCTCCGTCGAGGCGCTGGCCGCGCTGATCCGCGCCGGCGCGGACGTGCTCCGGCTGAACTTCTCCCATGGGTCCCGCGCCGAGCACGCCGAGAACGTCGCGCTGGCGCGGGAGGCCGCCTCGACCGCGGGTCGCGAGGTCGGCCTCCTGGGCGACCTTCCCGGCCCCAAGCTCCGGATCGACGAGGTCGAGGGTGGCGTCGTCGACCTCGAGCCCGGCTCCGAGCTGACCCTGACGACCGGCGAGGGGGTGGGCGGCGCCGACCATCTCCCGGTCTCGTGGGAGGGGTTGCCCGGCGCCGTCAAGGAGGGTGACGACGTCTACCTCGCCGACGGCCGGGTGCGGCTGCGCGTGGTGGAAACGGGCGAGGGCAGGATCCGCTGTGAGGTCGAGGTCGGCGGCCCGGTCGCCTCCCACCAGGGGCTCAACGTGCCGGGCACCGATGTCCCCCTTCCCTCGGCGAGCCGCACCGACCTCGACTGGGTCGACTTCGCGGTCCAGCAGCGGATCGACCTGCTCGCGGTCTCGTTCGTGCGGCGCGCCGAGGACCTGCAGCCGGTCGAGCGCCGAGTCCGCGTCGCCGGCGCCGACATCCCCTTGATCGCCAAGATCGAGAAGCCGCAGGCCGCCGAGAACGCGGAGGCGATCGTGCGCGCGGCCCTCGGCGGGATCATGGTCGCGCGGGGCGACCTGGGGATCGAGCTTCCGCTCGAGCGAGTGCCGACCGTGCAGAAGCGGCTTCTCGCACTCGCCGGCCGCAACTCGCGGCCCTCGATCACGGCCACGCAGATGCTCGCGTCGATGGTCGCCTCGCCGCGCCCCACGCGGGCCGAGGTCTCGGACGTCACCACCGCGATCTATCAGGGAACCGACGCTGTGATGCTCTCGGAGGAGACCGCGGTCGGCGAGTACCCCGTCGACGCGGTCCGGGTGATGGATCGGATCGCCCGCGAGGCCGAGCCCGACCTGCCCTACGGCGACTGGGTCTTCAAC
>DATGAF010000032.1:0-15908 GCA_035313645.1 Solirubrobacterales bacterium | reverse complement strand
AGCCGCTACTCGCAGAAGGGCGCGGCGGTCGCCGGGTCGCGACCGGCCACGCCGGAGCAGCTCTCCAGCCGAGCGAGGCGGACGGCGAGCTCGGCCTGGATCTGAGCGTCGGCAGGGTCGCCGGCGAGGTTTTGGAGCTCGAAGGGATCCGTGTGCAGGTCATACAACTCGCGCTCACCCGTGGCGAGCTCCGAGTAGACGTAGCGGGGCGTGCGGATGGCGTGATAGTCGGCGCGAGGCTGGTCCGCGATCTCGGCGAGGACGCCCCGACCATGGGGCCACCTGCCGGGTCCCGACAAAAGCGGGGCGAGGCTGCGCCCGTCCATCCGGCGACAGTCGCCCGGCGCGGCGCACGTCTGGATCGGATTGAGGTAGCGGCTCGCGTAGTCGATCATCGTGGGGGCGACGTCCTGGTTCGTAACCACGGCGTGGCGGCGTGGCGGCGCCGCCCCCCTCCGGTAGGCCGCGGGCACCCTGACCGCGTAGGGGACGTTGAGCGCCGGCTCGTAGACGTCGGACTTCCCGGCGGCGAGGCGGTGCTCGCCGAAGAAGAACCCGTTGTCGGAGAGGTAGAAGACGATCGTCTTGCGGAGCTCGCCGGCGCCGCGGAGCTCCGACATCACCCTCCCGACGCCCTTGTCCAGCTCCGACACGGCGCCCAGGCCGCAGCGCCAGATGTGGCGGATCCTCCTGATTCCCCCGGGGCCGAGCGGGGCGAGCGAGCTGATCGCGGCCGGCTTGTCGGAGACGTTGGGCTCGTTGAACGAGGGCGGCCGGGGGAGCGCGGAGTGGGCGAACCTCCGATACACGGCCCTGCCGGGAGGGGCAGCGGCCTGGCCGACCTGGCAGGGGTGGAGCCTAGACGTCCCGCCGTGCGGCGCGTTGTAGGCGAGCCAGAGGAAGAACGGATGGCGCGATCGGCCCGCGTCGCGCAGGAACCGTCTCGCGTGCCGGGTGAGGACGTCGGTGGAGTACTGGCTGCGACGCCCGCCGTACGTCCGCACCCGGCCGTCATCGCTCACGCGGTAGTCGTAGTAGCGCGGGAAGAAGAGGAAGCTGAACCAGCGGTCGAACCCGGGCGCCGGCGCGGTGCCCGCGACGTCGGTGTAGCCGTTCAGGAACTTGCCGATCAAAGCGGTGCGGTAGCCGGCATTGCGCAGCCATACCGGCAGGGTGTCCTGCGGGTCCTGGAGGTCGGGGTAACCCGGGTCGTTCGAGTACACGCCGTGGTCGTGGGGGTATTCCCCCGTGAGGACGCCCGCGCGGTCGGGGCAGCACAGAGGCGGGGCCGCGAGACCATCGGTGAAGAAGGTGCCGGGGTCGACGATCCGCTCGAACGTCTGCGGCATGAACTTCGGCTTGAAGCTGTTGCGGGCCTGGTCGTCCACCTGGATCAGGAGGAAGTTCGGAGCGTCCGAGGCTCGCGCCGGGCCACCGGCGGCCGCCGAGGCCGGTCCGAACGCGGCCGCGACGCCCAATCCGAGCATGACGGCCGCGGTGCACGCCGCCACGAGCGAGAGCGAGGTCGACCGCCCCCTCCTCCGCCTGGACCCCACGGCGCCAAGGTAGCGCGCCTGCGGGACGCGGCGGGGGGAAGCGAGGGATAGGGCCGCGTAGGGCAGGTCTTGTCGCGTTTTGGACGCATGCGGTGCATAAGGCGCCAAGTCCGGCGGCTTCGGCGTCGTAGTGGCCCGCGACAATCCCAGGCGCGATGTTCGGCCCCGGTTCGCTCACCTGGCGCGTAAACGGCGAGGCGGTCCTCCTGCTCGGCGGCGGCCGGGCGCTGATCCTCCAGGTCGCGCACCCGAAGGTCGCCGCCGGAGTGGCGGCGTTCTCCGACTACCGGCGCGACCCGTGGCGACGCCTTTACCGGACGCTCGACACCACGCTCACGATCGTCTTCGGCGATCGCTCCGCCTCGCGGGACGCGGCGGAGCGCCTGCGCCGGGTCCACAGGGGCGTCGCCGGGAAGGACGATCGCGGGGATCCATACCGCGCGCTCGATCCCGAGCTCCTGCTCTGGGTCCACGCGACCCTGATCGACACCTCGCTGACCATGTACGAGCGCTACGTCGGCGCGCTCGACGAGCGCGACCGGGAGGCCTACTACGAGGAGATGAAGTCGCTCGGCGAGGCGTATTCGATCCCTCGGGAGACGATGCCGGCAGACTTTCCGTCCTTTCGCCGCTACTACGCCGGGATGCTCGCCGAGCACCTGCGCGTGACCGAGACGACCCGCGACGTCACCGACGCCGCCCTGCGCCCCGAGCTTCCAAGCATCGCTTGGCCCGCCGTCGAGCTCCTGCGACTCGTCACGGTCGGCACGCTCCCGCCGGGGCTGCGCGACGAGCTGGGACTCGATTGGGGCCCCGGCCGCGAGCGCCTCCTGGCCGCGTCCCAGGGGGCCGTCCGCCGCTTGATGCCGCTCCTGCCCGCCCTCCTCCACCGCTTTCCGCAGGCGCGAGCCGGCTTGCTCCGGGCCGCATAGGGCTGGGTAGGGGGCCGTCGGACGTTTGCTAGAGCAGCGTCTCCTGGCCCTTCGCGCCGCGCCGGCGGCGCGGGATGCCCGCCGCCTCGGTGAGCGCGGCCTCGATCTCGGCGAGGATCGCCTTCTCGGAGCGCGAGGCGACGACGGGCTCGGTCAGCCCGTCGACGTGGACGTAGGTCCGGCGCCCCTCTCCCCGCTCCCCGGCCTCGAGCGGCACCAGGGCGTAGATGCGGTCCGCGCGGGCGAACTTGCCGTACCCGAGCGAGACCAGCCGGGGCTCGCGCTTGGTCGCCATCTTCGAGCTAAGCCTAGATCAGATCCGGATGGTTGCTCCACGGATCCGGGTGTCGCGGGATGCCCGTCTAGCTCTGGGACTGGTGCTCGAGGCGCCTCAGGGCATCCTTCGCCTTCCGCGCGCACGACGGGGCGAAGGGAGTCTTGACCTCGATTCCGACCCGCCCCTTCGGCCCCGCGAGAACGTTCCCGGAGTTGTTGCCGGCGCTCGCCACCTCAGCCGGGTCATTCAGGAGCTGGCTCACCGTGCAGAACGGGTCGCCGTCCATCCGGTAGCCGGAGCCCGACTGCTGGAGGCCGAGGGCGCTGACGATCTTGGAGTCCGAGACCGAGCTGCTCGAGCCGCATCCCGCCGCCGCGAGCGCCAACGCGACGGCAATCCCGGCCACGGTAGCTCGGCGCTGAGCGGCCATCGTGACCGCAACCTACCCGGAAGCGGCGGCGGAAAATCCCGGCACATGCGAGAGGGGCGGCATCATGCCGCCCCTCTCTTTCGCTCTAGGCCCTGAGGGCCCTGGTCAAACGGCTACGAGACCTTGCAGCTCTGCTTGACCTTGTCGACAGAGTTCACGCCATCCGTGTAGGTGTGCTGCCCCTTCACGTTCCACTTGTGGTTTCCGTCGTGGCAGCGCGCCGTGATGTAGCTCTTCCGCTTGAGCTTCGCGGTGAAGTCACCGAGCGGGGCGGGGACGGTGGCGTGAATGTTCGGGACGTCGAGCCTGGTCCCGTAGTCGCCACTGGCGTGCTTGAGCTTCCCGAACAGCGTGACGCTGATGTCTCCCCCGTTGTTGCTCGAGGGGTTCGCGCAGTCGAGCGGCGCCGACGAGAACAGGCGCGAGAAAAGGATCACTCGCTTGTTGGTCCCGTTGAACACCAGCACGCAACCGGGGATGTTGCCGGCCGTATTCGCGCTATGGGATCGACCGACTCCGACCTTCGCGTTTCCACAGGCGGCCATCGCCTGCGCCATCGTCGTGCCGGACGAGAACGCGGGGTTGCACGTCGGAGCAGCGTTGGGGTTGATCTTGATGTCGTCGTCGACCCAGAGCTGGACCCGGTCGGTATCGCCTCCGTTACTCGCCGGCAGCGCGGGGTTGAAGACCGTCTTCGTCCCGAGCGTCAGCGTCCCCTTGTGGAACTTTGTCTTCGGCGCCTTGTTGGGCGCCTCGATGAACTTCACGCTCGAGACGTTCCCGTCCGAAGCCGTGTTGGCCACCGCCAAGCCGGTCGCGACGAGCCCTACGGCCGCCGCGAGGGCGAAAATGGCGGCGTACCGCCTACTGATGCGCATGTATTCATCGCCTCCTTTGCGTGAATGCACCTATGGCGCGGCTCTCCGTCCGCACCCGCTTTCTTACTGTCATCGGCACCCCCGCCGGGGACCATCCGGATCCTAGCGGCACGATCGCGCCTTCACTCGGGGCAGTCTCGCCCCTCGGACGAGGGTTGGTTTTCTGGGTCGGGCGCATCGATCAGGGCTGCCGCCGCACGTGAAGGTACGGCGTGAACTCCTTAAACACCCCAATCGACTCAAAGTTTCCCTGCTTCCTGCACGGAGGCGCCGGAACGTCGTTGGTGCTGGTCTTGTTCGCGAACGCGTACTGCTTCAGGCGGTCGAACAGATCCGTCGCCGCGGCGACGTCGCCACCGGTGCGGATGTTGAAGCTCGGGTCGTTGGCGACGACGGCGGCCGGCGGCAGCGTCGCCGTGATGCCGGCCCCGCACGGCGTGTTGGCGAACGTCTGGAGGCCGTGCTTCAGCTTCTTGTAGGCGAGGGGCTTGAGGTAGGGGTTCGCGCGATTGGACTCGAGCCGCTGATCGAAGGTGGCGAGGCTCTCTGGGTTGAGCGGGCTGGTGCTCCGCAGGATCTTGACGCTCTTGAGGTTCTTCTCGGCCGCCGGCTGACCGTAGTTCGTCGCCGCCGCCACGTTGCCGAGGAAGGAGGTGAGCTCGTGCCTGTACTTCTGCGCCACCTTGATGATCGAGTTGAGCTGCGCGAGGTACGGGTCGTGGCCGTCGACCGTGGTGCCGAGCCGGGCGAGGAGCGGCGGCAGGTCATCGTCGAGGAGCTTTCGGAGCGCAGGGAAGCCGGCGTGGGAGGCGTTGATCGTCCCGCGAAGCCCGGAGAAGAAGCGCTGGAGCTCGGGCGCCAGACGGCCGGTCGCGACGAGGGTCGGGCTGAGCTGCTTGGCGGCGGGGCGCAGCTGCCGGACGAGGGGGTCGGTGTTCTGCGCGAAGCTGTCGACCCGATCGAGCGTAGTGCGCGACTCCCGGAGGAAGGTAGGCAGGATCTGGAAGATCTCCTGCAGGTCGCGGTTTCGGCGCGCGGTCGTTGAGAAGACGGTGTCCGCGTTCTGGATCACGCCACGGAGCTGGCCCTGGCGCTCCGAGAGCGCCCCGAAAACATCGCCGCCGCTTCGGATGAGCTGCCGCACCGCGAGGTGCTGGCTGTCCAGGATCCGCAGCACGTGGTTCGTCTGCTCGGCGAAGGGGTCGAGCTCGGCGATCGCGGCGGACAGGTCGGGGCCGCGGCCGTGGAGGGCCGCCGCCGCGCCCTGCATCCAGACCCGGAAGGCCGCGCGGGTCTTCGAGTTGAAGGTGCGGAAGATCTCGTCGAGCTGCACGGCCTGGGAGACCTGCGCCTGTGGCAGCGTCCCCCCTTCCGGCAGCGACGGCCCACTCCGGGTCCCCGGCGTTAGCTCGACGTACGTCTCGCCCAGGAGGGTCTTCTGGCGCAGGATCGCCCGGGTGTCGTCCGGGACCGGGGCGTACTGGCTGTCCATCTCGATCGTCGCGTCGGCGAGGCCGTTCGAGCCGAGGTCGATCGACCTCACCTTGCCCACCGAGACACCGGAGATCCGGACGTCCGACTGGACCGCGAGCTGGTTCGCCTCCTTGAACGGCACCGTGAAGCGGTAACCCTCGGACTTCAGCGGCAGCGGGCCGCCGAAGGCGATCCACAGGAACAGCGCCAGCGCGAAGCACGAGAGCGCGAAGCCGGCCGCGATCAGGATCCTCGTGACGGTGGGCGGACGCGTCTCCATCAGTGGGCTCGGGTGTAGGTGGCGGCAATCATGGGAAGACGGGGGTCGGCTCGCAGTCGTCCGAGGGATCGGCATTGGCGATCTCGTCCCGGGTCGGGGTGTTGGTCAGCTGCTGGAGGGTCTTCAGGAAGGGGTCGGCGCTGGCGGCGATGTCAGCCAGGAACGCGGTGTTGCAGGACAGCAGCACCTGGCCGTGCTGCAGGGGCCCGCCGGCGTCCTGGTTGAAGAACATCGCGTTGGTGTCGTGGTTCAGCCACGAGGCCCAGAAGAGGTATCCCTCCTGCGCACCGGGCGGGTTGTACGCGAGGGCGTTGAAGAGCAGGTTGAGGTTGGTGAAGCTTCCGGCGAGCCCCTGCTGGGTCCTGCCGAGCGGTCCCGCGCCCTGCCTCACATGGCGCAGCGGCTTCTGCACCGCGCGAGCGAAGGGCCTGATCTGGTTTCGGATCGGGCCGACCGTGTCTCGGAACAGCGGACGGGTCTGCTGAAGGGCGGGGCCGAGCGCCTGAGCCGCGGGGATCAGCCTGCGCGAGGCCGGTCCGAGCTGGCGGGACAGGCGATCCGAGCTCGCGAGCGCCCCGCGGGTCGTGCGAAGCGTGCCCGGAAGCTCCCGAAGAGTCGCCTTGATCGCCGCCTCCTGATTCGCGAAGGAGCCGAGGACGTCGTTGGAGGATTGGACGAAGCCGGCGAGCTGCGTGTCGCTGCGCCCGAGCGCCTCGCTCAGGAGGCCGAAGTTCGTGATCACCCGCTCGAGGTTGTGGCGGCGCTTCGCGAGCGCGCCCCCGATCCGAGCGAGGTCGCGAGCGGTGGGCTCGAAGCGCTTCAGGCCCGCGGAGAGCTGGCGCCCATGACCCCCGAGCCCCTTGCCCGCGGCCTGGAGGAGAAGCTGGAGGTAGGCGCGGGTGTCGCCGTCGAGCGAGGCGAGCACCTGGTCGGGCTCGACGTTCGACTGGGTGTTCGCGAGCGGGACGGTCGCGCCCTCGTTGATCTCCTGGCTCCCCGTCCCGGGATCGACCTCGAGCGTCATGTCCTGGAGGCCCGTCCTCGGTCGGAGGAGGAGGGACGCGTTCGGGTGGATCAGCGGCGCATACTTATTGTCGATCTGCATCGTGACCACGGCCCGGCCCTGGTCGAGGGTCACGCCCGAGACCTGCCCGACGTTGATCCCCGAGATCGTGACCGTCTGTCCCTGCCCCGGTGTGACCGCCTGGGCCGAGCTGAGCTGGGCCTTGAGCTCGAAGCGGTCGTGGCCCAGGAACGGCACCCAGGAGGGCAGGTTCGCCGACTGCTGGGCGAGGATGACTCCGGTTGTGATCAGCGCAAGCAGCGCCAGGACGCCGATCGCGACGAAGTCGCGGAGGTGCTCTCGGACGGCCCGCCTCACGGAAACACCTTCGGGTCGGGCGGGCCCACGGCGCCTGCGGGCCCGTTGAGGTTCGGCACGGCGTTACGGAAGCAGGGGACGTCCATCCGGAAGGGCGGAAGGTGGCCGGCGGGAACCCGCGGCCGCGTGCCGAGCGGCGCGGAGGCGCTCCTACCCCACAGCTCGGTGTTGAGAGGGCCGCCCCCGGGGTTCTTCATGCGGACGAACTTGTCGCCGCCGCCCACCTGCAGGCGGAGGAAGGCCCCGTTACCGTCGAAGTTCTGGCCCGCGCCGGCGAAGCCGACCGCGCTGTAGAAGAACTCGCGGAAGTTGGGCTGGCCGGTGCTGAACGGGTAGGCGCCGCCGGCGTTGTCGATCACCTCGTTGCCGGTCGGGATCAGGTTGTGCGAGACGCAGCGGCTCGCGAGCCCGAGCTGCGGGAACAGCTTCAGCGAGGCATGGGCCGTCTGACCGAGGCCTCGGCCGGCGACCGCGAGGTTCGCAGCGTTGTTGCCCAGCTCACTCGGGCGGAGGAGCTTGCGCGTCTGGATCAGCCACGGGGTTCCGGCGCGGATCGTGGCCGGAAGCTGGCGGATGCCCGGGCGGAGCTGGATCGCCAGGGCGCGGAGCGGCGGCAGCGCGGCGCTCAGCCGGGCGAGCGACGGCCGCGCCTCCTCGAGGGTGGGAGCGAGCTGGTGGACGGACGCCGAGAGGTCGGCGGATCGCGCCGCCAGTGCGCCCGCGGTCGTGTTGAAGTTGGTGATCAGGTCGCTCAGCGACCCGTCGGTGGAGGCGAGCTTGGCGAACAGGTTGCGCTGGGAGCGGATCAGGTTCGAGAGGTCGTGCGGGTGCTTGCCGAGCAGGGCCTGGTTGACGATCGCCGTTGTCCGCCCCGCTTTGCCGCCGTAGCGGAACGTCTCGTTCAGGGCCTGCGCCGCATCGAGCCCCTGTACCTGCGGGTCTTGGGTGGCGTCCTCGGCTTGCGTCGGCTTGTGCGTGAGCGCCGTCCCGTATCCCTCCAGGGCGTGCTTGAGACTGCCTCGCGAGTACTTCTGCAGCGAGGTCAGGATCTGGTCGAGCTGTACCGCGGTCGCCGTCTGCGTCTGCGGGATCGTCGATCCGCTCGAGAGGTCCGGGGCGCTGGGGCTGCCCGGATGGACGTCGAGGAAGAAGTTGCCCTCGAGGAAGAGCCGCGGCCGGATCGTGATCGTCGCGTCTCGGTGGATCGGCTGTCCCTCGTCGTCGACGTTGAAGGTGACCTCCGCGAGGTTGCCCTTGGAGCTGACCGAGGTGACCTTGCCGACGTTGACCCCGGCGATCCGCACGGGCGACTCTGGCTTCAGCGTCGTCGCGTTCTCGAACGTCGCGTGGAGCTCGTAGCCGTGGCCCGTGAACGGGATGTGCTTCGCGAACGCCAGGTAGACGAGGAACGCCAGGATCGCGATCACAATCGTGCCGATCCGCACCGGGCCGATGCCGTGGTAGTTGCGCCCGAAGATCCGCTCGTCGGGGCCCGGCTTCGCCGGGTCGCGCTTCACGGGTCTCCGCTTTCGACGAAGGAGGCTCACCGCTGCCCCTCCGTCTTCGTCCCCTGGTTCCCCGGCACGTTGCCGATCTGAACGCGCCCCTGACGGTAGACCTCGTTTCCGGCCTCGCACTCGTGCGTTTGTCCCGGCGAGGCGGTGTTGGGGTACGGGTTGGCGTGGAGGAAGTTCGTCGCCGAGCCGCCGTGGGCGGGGCCGGACGAGGGGCTGTTCTCGCTGTTCGGCCCGGCGCCGGCCGACATGACGAGGAATCGCGAGCCGGTGCCGTTCAAGTCACCGAGGCTGAGCAGGCTCGACGTGTTTCGGAGCAGCAGGGTCCCGTAGTTGCACACCGACTGCGCCGGCGTCACAAACCGCAACGTCGGAGTGAGGAAGTCGAACGTCTGGGTCGTGCGGCGGATGCCCGCGTTCACGTCCGGGTTACGGTCGAAGGCGAGCAGTGACTGTGCCGTGGGCGGCAGTTGGGCGTTCAGGGCCGGCGCGCCGGGTAGCACGTTCGCGCCGGTGTGCAGGGCGGAGGCCAACTCGGGCGAGGTCTCGCTCAGCGCCCTGACCCCCGGGCGCAGGTCACCGAAGAGAACCGCGCTGTCCGCGAGGAACTTCCGGATCCGCGGGCCGGTGCGGGTGATGGTGTCGAAGGTCGGCGGGGTCTCGGTGATCGTCTGCTGGATGAACGGGCGCGACACCCGGGCCAGGGCCCCGAAGGTGGAATCGAGCGAGACGAACAGGTGCGCCTGGGTGTCGGCCACCGGCGCGACCTCGGCCGCCGCCGCGGAGAGGGAGCGGACGAACCGCTCCAGGCCGGTGTTCGGCGAGGCCAGGTTCCGCGCCACGGGCTCCAAGCGCGCGAGCAGCGGCGGAAATTGGCCGAGCGCGGCGTTCAGGTCGGGGCCCCGCCCCGCCAGGGCGTCGCCGAAGGCGACCAGGTTCTGGCGGATCGCGGTCCGAGTCTTGGGGTCGAAGGTGTTCAGGACCTGGTCGATCTCGACCGGCTGCGGGTGGGCGGCGCGAAGCGGGAGGACGGAGCCGGCGGGATAGCCCCGGCTGGAGTGGCCCTTGTCGATCTCCAGGTACTTCAGCCCGAGCGCCGATTGCGAGCGGACGATCACGCTCGAGTCCTTAGGCAGCGGCTCGGCGTCCTTGTCGAGCTTCAGGTTGAGCTGCGCCCGGACCGAGCCGTTCTGCTCCTGGATCGGCTCGACCGACTCGACGAAGCCGACACGGGCGCCGCCGATCCGCACGTCGTTGCCGGGCACGAGGGTGCTCGCGTTGGGCACCTGCACCGAGATCCGATAGCTCGGCACGAACGGCAGGCCCTTGTTCGCGTTGTAGGCGAGGAAGACCGCGACGATCACGATCAGGGTGGTGATCGCCCCCACCATCGTCGGGCTCGAGGCGATGATCCCGACCGTCCGCCGGTTCACGGCCGGCTCCCTCCGGCCGGATGCACCGAGCCGTCCTGGCGGCCGACGACCGCGTCGAGGAGGCCGCGGACGGCGTTCAGCGACGGTGCGTGAGCCGAGGCGGCCCGGCGCGCCCCGGGCGGGGCGGATCGGGTCGGAGCGCCCGCCGCGTCAGCCTGCGCGTCGCGCGTCAGCCCCGGCGCGGTCCCACCGGTGGCGCCCTGCGTCGATTCGGAGGTCGCCCCGAGCTGGGCCTTGAGCTCCGCCGCGGTCGTCGCCTTGGACGAGCTCTGGCTTGCGCCCCAGCCCGCCGCGCAGCTGATGAACGGGACTGGATTCAGCTTGGTGCACGACGTGACCTGGAGCTGGGCGCGCAGGAAGTGGCCGAACTGGTCGAAGCCGTTGACGGAACCGACCGAGTTGTAGAGGAACGAGGTCAGCTTCTTGTAGCCGCCGGTCTTCTTCAGGCTGCGCAGGAGGCTCGCGAGACTCTTCGCGCCGGGCGCGGCCTTTTGGGCGAGATCCCGCGTCTTGCGGAGGATGGGGTCCGACTGGACGATCGCCCGCTGGCTCTGCTCCGCGGCGTTGCCGAGCGAGGTCAACGCGGGGGTAGCGGCGTGCGCGAACGGGCCGAGCGCCCTGGTCGCCCGGGCGATCGCGGGAGCCCCGGCGCGGAACTCCGCGAACACCGGCGTGGCCTGGTCCGAGAAGGCCTTGAGCTGGGTCAGCGTCCCGCGAAGCTGGCGGAGGGCCCCCGGGAACTTCTGAAGACCCTCCTCGAGCGCCTGGCTGCGCTCGGCGGTCGCCTCGGCGGTGGTGTTCGCGTTGTTGATGAACCCGGCGACCTGCTCGCGGTCGCGCGCGAGCGGCGCGAGGACCGTGTCGGAGTTGGCCGCGAGCTGGCTCAGCTGCTGGTTCTGGCGCGCCAGCTCGGCCAGGACGCGGTCCGTCTGACGCAGGGCGGGGTCGGCGCGCCTGACGATCTCCTCGAGGTCCTTGCCGCGGGCCGCGAGCCCGGCCCCGAGGTCGTTGAGGATCAGCCGGAAGCGGTCGGCGAACGGCTCGCGCATGATGTTCTGGACCAGATCGAGGTCGACCTCGCGCCCGTTGTTCTCGAGCGGCAGGAAGCGCTCGCCGGCACCGGGCTGCCCGCTCGGGACCTGCTTGAGCGGCGGGGGCGCCGGGACGCCGGGGGCCCGCGGCTGCGTCGGCTTGCAGTCGATGTACTTCTCGCCGAGGAGGGACTGCGGCCGGATCAGACATGAGGCGTCCCGACGGAAGTCCTTGAACGCCGGGTCGTCGATCTTCATAACGACGACGGCCTTGCCCGGGTCCGGGCGGCCGTCGCGGTGCGCCCAGTCGCCCGGCATCGTCACATCGACCGAGGAGACGGTGCCGACGGTGGCGCCGGCCACGCGCACCTGCTCGCCGGGGACCATGAAGTCGCCGTTGTCGAAGATGCCCCGGATCTCGTAGGTCGATCCGCTGCCGCCCGCGGCCTGGCCGACCACGACCAGCGCGGCGACGGCCAGCACGGCGGCGATGGCGAGCATCCTCCTCATGGCCCGGGCGGAACGTCTGAGGGGTCGCACTCGCCGGTGAGCCCGTCCAGGAACGGGTTGGAGCCGGGGATCGGCTGCGTCGCCCCGCCTGGGCAGCGGGTGAACGTGGTGAACGGGGTGAAGGGGTCGAACTGAGCCGCCGGGGGGATCGGGGCCAGCTGATTCAGTGCGTAGGTCGGGGTGCAGAGCGGGTCGGAGCCGTTCGCGCAGTAATGGAAGACGTTCGCGTCCGCCGACGAGGCGCGCGCGTAATGGCCGTTCGCGTCGTAATAGGAGGTGACCTGGCCGAGCTTGCCCAGGAACGCGAGCAGGTCCGGCGAGTAGGGGCGCGCGAACTCGATCACGGGCTGGGAGGCGTTCAGGCCCTTGATCGCCAGGGGCACGGCGTTGGCCGCCCGATCGTGGACGGCCGGGAGGTCCCGCAGCGCGTCGGTCAGGTCGTTCGCCTGGCCGTCGCGGGCGATCGCGAGGCGAAGGTTGTGAACGACCGGCACGGAGTGGACGGCGACCGGGCGCAGCTTGCGCAGGAACGGCGCCAGGTCCTTGGTAGCCGGCTTCGACTCGTTGACGAGTGGGGTCAGGTCATCGAGCGCCGCCCTGAGGTTGACGAAGGTCGTGTTCGCCTGGCGCATCGCGGGCGGGAACGCGACCAGGGAGCGGTCGAGCGCGTTGTTCTGGCTCGCGATCGCCCCGAGCGCCTGGTTCGCGTTGGCGGTCAGCGCCGAGAGGTCGTTGCGTCGCGCGGCGATGGCGTTGAGCGTCCTCGACCCGTCGACGAGGAACTGGCTGAAGGCCTGGCTGTCGCTCGTCAGCTCGGCGAACAGCCGCCTGGTCGCCGAGAGGGACGGAGCGAAGTAGTGGTAGGTCCGCTGCGCGCCCTGGGTGTGCCCGGCATAGATCTCGGACGAGCCCTGGATGACGTTTTGGAGGGCCTTGCGCGTTCGCGGCGTGAAGGTGTTGAACAGCTGGTCCAGGTCGACGGGCGAGGTCGTCTTCTGGCCGGTCAGCGTGGCGCCGTCCTTCAGCTCCGGCGCATTGTTCGGGCCAGGCGCGATCGACACGTAGCGGTTCGCGATCCCCGACAGCGACGTCGCCCGGATCACCGCCGTCGTTCCCTCGTGGAGGGGGCGGTCCGTGGTGATCGTGACCTCCGCCTGGGCGTTGTCGGTGAGGACGACGTCGTCGACCTTGCCGATCTGCTGCCCCGCGACGAGGACCTGGTTGCCCTTGACGAGCTGGCCCCCGTTCTGGAACAGGAGGTGATAGGTGTGGCCGCTCGAGCCGCCGAACAGGACGACGAGCACGAGCACGAGAGCGACGAGGAGCGCCCCGCCACTTGCGGCCCGGGCCACCATGGCCCCGCGACCTCGCGTCACCTGCTGACGTTCAGAGGCCACCTGTCCGGGGCCGCTCGCCCCCTCCTTCGTGGTACTGGTCGAGCGTCCAGCTCCTGCACTCGGGGTGTGTCCATTCCTTCCCGGGCCGGAGCGGTCGCCCCGGCACGACGCAATCTCCTCGGCACCATCCTAGTCCCCCGCCCGCCCCGCGGGGAGAAAATCGCTCCAAACGTTCGTCGAGACACGGCCGGCCCGGGCGCATGGCGCTTTCCTCGCGCATACCGCGAATAAAGCGGCAGGTCAGCGCCGCGATCGGTGCGCTCGGTGTCGCGCGATCTACTCGCGCGGGTCCCGGCCGGTCAGCGCCCGGTAGAGGTCGTTGGCCCGCGTCCCGGTGAGCGCGGCGACCACCGAAGCCGCGGCCCGAGGCCTCGCGCCCGACTGCACGAGGCGTCGCAGCGCGTCGACCGCGAACGCCCGATCCGGCCCGGCGGCCCGGGACGAGGCCGGCGCGATCACGACCACCACCTCACCCTTGACCTCGTCGCGAAACCGCCGGGCGAGCTCGCCCAGCGTTCCGTGCGCGACCTCCTCGTGGAGCTTGGTCAGCTCCCGACAGACCGCCGCGGGACGATCGGGCGCCAGCGCCGCGAGCGCCGCGAGCGAGGCGGGCAGGCGCCGCGGCGACTCGAACGCCACGACGGTCTCCGCCGAGTGCAGGACGCGCTCGAGCTCACCCGCGCGGCGCGGCAGGAACCCCTCGAAGCGCCACCGGCTCGCCGGCAGTCCCGAGGCCACGAGCGCGGTCGTCACCGCCGAGGGGCCGGGCAGCACCTCGACCTCGAGCCCGCGCTCGATGCAGGCGCGGAGCAGGGGGTAGCCGGGGTCGGAGATCGCGGGCGTGCCCGAGTCGGAGACGAGCACCACCCTCGCCCCGCGCTCGATCTGCTGGACGAGCTGTCCCGCGCGTTCGGACTCGTTTCCCTCGTGATTGGAGACGAACCGGGGCGGCGGGATGTCGAGCCGCTCGTACAGCCGGCCGGTTCGCCGGGTGTCCTCGCAGGCGACGAGGTCGGCCTCGGTGAGCGCCCGCCGGCCCCGCGGACTGAGGTCCTCCACGTTCCCGATCGGGGTCGGGCAGACGGTGAGCCTGCCGGCCACTAGCCGGGGCTCCCGCCCGTGAGCTCGAGCAGCGCCATCGTCGCCGCCCCGATCATCCCGGCGTCGGGGCCGAGCTCCGCGGCGGTGACGGGCGTTCGGTTCATCGGCGGCAGGGCCCGGGCAGCGAGCTCGGCGCGAGCCGGCCCGGTGAGCAGGTCACCGGCGCGGCTGGCCCCGCCGCCCAGCACGATCACATCCGGATCGAAGGCGTTGGCGAGGCTCGAGAGTGCGACGCCGATCCGGCGGCCGATCAGCTGGAGCACATCGCGGGCCGTCGCATCGCCCGCCAGCGCGGCGTCGGTGACCCGCCGCCCGTCGACCTCTTCCCCCTGCGCGAGCGCGCGCCCGAGCGCCGAGTCCGGGGCGCGCTGGGCCGCCGCGATCCCCTCGCGGGCGATCGCGGTGCCGGACGCGAGCGCCTCGACGCAGCCGCGGTTGGGGCAGTTGCCCTGGCAGCGCGGGCCCTCCGCGTCGATCACGATGTGCCCGAGCTCGGCGCCCGCGCCGCTCGAGCCCCGGTAGACCCGCCCGTCGATCACCAGGCCGCCGCCGATCCCGGTCCCGATCGTCAGCATCACCGCGTTCCGCGTTCCGTGCGCGGCGCCGAAGCGGTGCTCGGCGAGGATGGCTGCGTTCGCGTCGTTGTCGACGAACACCGGCAGGCCGACCCGCTCGCTCATCAGCTCGCCGACGGGGACGTCCGCGAGGTCGAGGTTGACGGCGATCACCGCGACGCCACGCCGTCGATCGATGGTGCAGGGAATCCCGAGCCCGGCCGCCTGCACGTCCGGGCGGGCCTCGATCGCGGCGCGAAGCTCGCGCTCGAGCGTGGCCAGCAGCTCGTCCCGGCTGAGGCCCGCGCTCGCGGCGCTGGCCCGGTAGCCCACGCGGCGCTCGGAGTCGACGACGCCGACCAGCATCTTCGTGCCGCCGAGGTCGACCCCGATGCAGGATCTCGGCGCGGCGCGCGGGGCCGACTTGACCATGCGGCAGTATTACCCGCTCATGACAGCCGACGGCGACGCGGGCCGGCCTCCCGAAAGGCCCGATTACAAGGTCTATCGGTCGCGCCCCGGGCTCCTCAGCCGCCTGCGGACGCCCAACCTCTCGAAGCTGCGCGAGCGGGTCGGGGGAAAGGGGCCCAGTCGCGGCGACGGCGGGGAGCGGCGCGCGCCCAAGGAGCGGCCGCTCTGGCGCCGCGTCCTGAAGTGGGTCGGCATCGCCGCGCTCGCGTGGATCGTGATCAGCTTCCTCGCCTTCGAGATCTCCTCCCAGATCCAGAAGGGGAAGCTGATCGACATGGGGAGCACGCTGCATGGGAACCCGTTCCTGGCGGTCAGCCCGCAGACGATCCTGGTGATCGGCACCGACATCCGCTCCGGGCAGTTCGCCGGCTCGACCCAGGCCGAGAGCAAGAGCTGTTTGGGCGAGGTGGAGAGCGGCAAGCCGAACGGAAAGCACTGCAAGCACGGGCCTTACAGGTCCGACACGCTGATGCTGATCCGCGCCGGCGGCGGGGACTTCCGCAAGCTCTCGATCCCGCGCGACGCGCTCGCGAACATCCCCGGTCACCCGGAGAACAAGATCAACTCCGCCTACGCGGCCGGCGGCGCGAAGCTCACCGTGCGGACGGTCGAGAAGTTCCTCGGCATCAACGTCGACCAGGTGGCGATCGTCGACTTCGACGGCTTTCGGAAGTTCATCGACACGATCGG
>DATGAF010000031.1:0-46568 GCA_035313645.1 Solirubrobacterales bacterium | reverse complement strand
GGTGCGCGAGAGCAACCTGGTGAAGATCGACATCGCCGGCGGTAACGCCAGGCTGGTGCGGTTGCTGGGTGCCGGCAACCCGCGGGAGCGGCGTGCCCTGAGGATCGCCGCGCTACACCGGGCGCGCATCGAACACGAGCTGCAGCCGGTCGACGCCCGCCTCACGGCCCGCATTCAGGATGACAAGCGCAACGCCGACCGCGCGAACGCTCAGCACGTCCTCTACGAGCTGGCCGAGGTCGGGTTGGAGGTCGGGATCGTGCTCGCCTCTGTCTCCATCATCGCCCAGCGGCGATGGCTGCTGGGGATTGGAGGCGCTGCTGCCAGCGCGGGCGTCGTGCTGCTAGCGGTCGGGCTGCTCTACTGACTCGGGGCAACGGCCTAAGACCCGCCGGGCCTCTCAAGGCGTTCTTGTGCTGCTCACGCGAGAAGACAAGTCCCGGAGGACCAGTCGGTAGGACCCGCCGGGACGCGCATCGAAGTGCTCGAACCGGCCGGTCATCCGTCGGGCGGTAGCCACACGGCGAGCGCGTCGGAGTCGGTCAGCGCGGCGAATACCCGGTCCGGCGAGGCGCTGATGACTCGGAGGGCGGTGTCAGTCCGACTTGTCGCGAGCACGCCCGTAGCGCTCGTAGATCACCCGAGAGCCGAACGTCCTGGTCTCGATCAGGTCCAGCGGGACGTCTTCGGTGACCGGCGGCAGGAACGGCGTGCCTCCACCGACGATGACCGGATTGCGGAACATGCGCAGCTCGTCGACGAGGCCGAGCTCGATGGCCGCCGCGGCCAAGCCGGCGCCGCCGATCGAGACGTCCTTATCGGTCGCGTCGAGCGCCGCAGCGGCCTCCTCGGCCACCGACGCCTCGGCGAGCCGGGCGTTGCCCTGGACGCTGTCGAGCGTGCGGCTGAAGACGACCTTCGGGATCGCGCACCAGACGTCGGCGAACGCGGCGTCGAGCTCGTTGTCGCGCATCGACGGATCCGTCTCCCACGGCAGCATCGTCTCGTAAAGCCTGCGGCCGCACAGATGGCCGCCGAGCTCGCGTGTCTGCGTGACGTGGAAACGAAACTGCTCCTCGGTGGGGGCCGTCCACCCGAACGCGCCCTCGCGGTCGGCGATAAAGCCGTCCACCGAGACGCTCATCGAGTAGATCAACATGGCTTCAGCTCGTCGGGCCGGAGCGACGGACGATGATCGCGATGAAGTTCACCATTGACTTTTCTACGTGCGGCCCGGTTGGTGGCGACCTGGCAGGTGGATAGGCCTCAAAAACTTGCCCCCCGGTCGCGCACCTGCGCCACGTCCGTTCCTACTCGCCGATCTCTAGGAATAGCATGCGCGGAAGCGACGAAAGGGGCTTCGATGGCCACGTACGTGATCACGCACGAAGTTGACGATGTCGAGCATTGGTTGAGCTCGCCGAAGCGCGAGGAGGTCTTCGGGCCCATGGGTATCAGCGCGAGGACATTCCGGGATCCGGACGGATCCAACAAGGTGGCCCTCATCGCCGAGATCCCTGACAT
This sequence comes from Solirubrobacterales bacterium, assembly GCA_035313645.1. GTDB lineage: Bacteria > Actinomycetota > Thermoleophilia > Solirubrobacterales > 70-9 > AC-56. The sequence goes on along the minus strand of DATGAF010000031.1, from coordinate 45,044 downwards.
GAACGCCTTCCAGGAGTTCATGAGCACCGATGAAGCAGCGGAAGCCATGCGCCACGACGGCGTTCGTCCGGAGACTCTCCTCGTCCTCGGGGAATCGCAGTAAAGACGCGGTTACCCGCAGGCGCGCGGCGGCGCAAGGGCCGCTTGTAAATCCGAGCCGCATCCCAGAAGGAGCTGTCCGCAAAAGGGACCAATGACGCCGCCCCATCCCACCCGCCAGGCCCACCCCAAGGCCATGGCCACGCCCCGGCCTGGCCGGCCCGGCGACGAGACGGGATGTCGGCTAGCTAAGGCTGGCGAGCCTGGATGTCACGGCTAATCCCACTTGGGAGGCCTCTATCTCCCCTCCGGCTCAGAGGTTCACGGCGACGTACTTGGTTTCGAGGTACTCCTCGATCCCCTCGTTGCCGCCCTCGCGGCCGACCCCGGATTGCTTGACGCCGCCGAACGGGGCGCCGGCGTTCGAGACCATGCCCTGGTTGAGGCCGATCATCCCGGTCTGGAGGCCCTCACAGACGCGAAGCGCCCGCTTCAGGTCGCGGGTGAAGACATAGGCGACGAGGCCGTACTCGGTGTCGTTGGCCGCCGCGATCGCCTCCTCCTCGGAGCCGAACGAGGCGACCGGTGCGACGGGGCCGAAGATCTCCTCCTTCAGCAGCCTCGCCTCCCGCGGCACGTCGGCGAGCACCGTGGGCTCGAAAAAGTAGCCGGCGCCGTCGCGCTTGTGGCCGCCGACCACCGCCTTCGCGCCCTTGCCGACCGCGTCCTCGACCAGCTCGGCCACCTTGGCGCGCTGGTCGTCGTCGATCAGCGGCCCGACGTCGGTCTCCTCGTCGGTGCCGCGGCCGAGCTTCAGCGAGCCCATCCGCTCGCCTAGCCGACTCGCGAACTCCTCGGCCACCGAGCCCGCGACGTGAAAGCGGTTCGCCGACGTGCAGGCCTCGCCGATGTTTCGCATCTTGGCGATCATCGCCCCCTCGAGCGCGGCGTCGAGGTCGGCGTCGTCGAAGATCAAAAACGGCGCGTTCCCGCCCAGCTCCATCGAGACCTTGAGCACGTTGTCGGCCGCCTGGGCGATCAGCTTGCGCCCCACCTCGGTCGATCCCGTGAAGCTGAGCTTCCGCAGCCGGCCGTCGGAGAGCACCGGCTCGGCGATCGAGCTCGACGACGAGCTAGTGACGACGTTCAGCACCCCGTCCGGGAGGCCGCACTCGTCGAGCACCTGGGCGAGCGCGAACGCCGAGAGCGGCGTCTGCTGAGGGGGCTTCCAGACCATCGTGCAACCCGCGGCGATCGCCGGGCCCACCTTGCGGGTGCCCATCGCCATCGGGAAGTTCCAGGGGGTGATGAAGAAGCACGGGCCGACCGGCTGTCGCATGACGAGGACCCGGCCGGCGCCGTTGCCGGCGACCTTGTAGTAGCCGTCGATCCGCAGGGCCTCGCCGGAGAACCAGCGAAAGAACTCGGCCGCGTAGGCGATCTCGGCCTTCGACTCGGCCACCGTCTTGCCCATCTCGAGCGTCATCAGGACCGCGAGCTCCTCGGCCCTCTCGGTCAGCGCCTCAAACGCGCGCCACAGGATCGCGCCCCGCTCGTTGGGCGCGGTCGCCGCCCACTCGGCCTGCGCGGCCACCGCCGCATCCAGGGCGGCGGTCGCGTCTGCGGGGGTGCCGTCGGCGATCTCGCACAGGGTCTCGCCGGTCGCCGGGTCCTCGACGGCGAGCGTTTCGCCCCCGGTGGCATCGCGCCATTCGCCGCCGATGAAGAGCTGCTTCGGGACCCGGTCGACGACCGTCTGCTCCTGCGTCGCAATGCTCATCCCAAACCTCCGATCACGCCTTCCCACCCACAGTACCCGCTCGCCTCGGAAGGGAAGCGGCGCTCGCGGTCGAAGCGCGACTTAAGCCCTCCGCCGCTGTTCCGGCGATGAAGACGAGATGTCCCAAGGCGCGTCAACACGGACAAAGCTCTGGCTGACCACCTGCGCGGTGGGCGCCGCCGCCCTCCTTGCCGTGGGGAACGCGTCGGCCGCGACCTGGGTGATCCGCGGCCACGGGTTCGGCCACGGGGTGGGGATGAGCCAGTGGGGGGCCTACGGGTTCGCGCGTCACGGACGCGACTACAAGGCGATCCTCGGCCATTACTACCGGCACACTCACGTCGGCCGCGCCGCGGCCGGGTCGATCCGGGTGCTGCTCACCTCGGGGGCGGGCTCGGTCTCGTTCCGACGGGCGACGAAGGCGTGCGGCAGGCGCCTTCGACCGCACCACGGCTATGCCTTCGTCCGCTCGGGATCGGGGATCGAGCTCCGACGCGCGCGCGGGCGGAGGGTCGCTCGCTGCGGGCAAGCGGCGACCGCTCGGGGTCGCGGGGCGATTCGAATCGGAGGCCAGGGCCTGTACCGCGGAACGCTCAAGGTGAAGTCCTCGGGAGGCGGCCTGGAGGTCATCAACGCCGTCGGCCTCGACGCCTACGCGAAGGGGGTGGTCGCGAACGAGGAGCCGTCGTCATGGCCGCAGGCCGCGCTGCGCGCTCAGGCCGTCGCGGCGCGCTCGTTCGGGCTCGCCAGCCACGTCGCGCGCTCGTTCGACGTCTACGACGACACCCGCAGCCAGGTCTACGGTGGGAAGGCCTCCGAGACCGCGGCCACGAACAGGGCGTGCAAGCGCACCAGCGACCGGGTCGTGAAGTACCGCCACCGGATCGCCACCACGTACTTCTTCTCGAGCTCGGGCGGCCGCACCGAGAGCATCCAGTTCGGGTTCCCCGGCTCCTCGCCGGTCCCCTACCTGAGGAGCGTCGACGACCCCTACGACACCGCCTCGCCCCAGCACTCCTGGAGGGTCCGGTACTCGCAGGGCGAGATGGAATCGCGCCTCGGCGGGCTCTTCTCCGGGCGGCTGCGCAAGGTCAAGGTCCTGAAGCGCGGCGACTCCCCGCGGATCGTGCTGGCCCGAGTCGTCGGGACCCACGGCAGCTCGAGGATCTCCGGTCCCGGGCTCCAGGCAAGGCTCGGCCTCGACAGCACCTGGGCGCGGTTCCATAAGAGGTAATCCGCCGAAAGCCTCGGCTTCGCCTACATTTTCGGCGGGCATGGGCGCCGGCCGACCGGCAGGCCCGACGGCCTGCACCGCGACTTCGTCGCTAGCCCTGGCGCCTAGCCGTCGGCGAACGGCTGAAGGGGGATGCCGTGGTCGGTCTCCCGCGTCCCGAGCTCGTAGGCGGCCCCACCGCTCAGCTCGAGCCGCTCGGTCGGCGCCCCGCGCCGCTCGATCTCGAGCTCCAGGTCGGCGATCGAGCAGTTGAGGGTGTTGTGCTCCGGTCCCTTCGGGTCCGCATAGACCCAGGCGACGAAGTTCCGCGGCTCGGAGAACACGCGGCCCCGCACCTTCACCTCCGCGCCCGAGACCTGGAACTCGCACGCGGTGGGCTGCTCGTCGAGCGTGGTCGAGAGGACGCGGCCGAACCCGCCGAGGCGGTGGGAGACGTCGTCGATCCGCAGGGCCCCGTTCGCGACCCACGGCGTGGTCACCGGACCGAGCTTGATCCGGCCCGCGGCCAGATCGAGGTAGCTGCCGGGCGCACCGCCCAGGTCCGCAGCCTGGATCCAGACCCAGCGCTCCGCGTGCTCGGAGCCCCAGTTGTGCCCGATCATCCCCGGCCAACCGGCGATCTCGATGCGCTCGCCTCCCAGCTCGACCTCGCCCGCGAAGCGGGCGCTCGGATACGGGCTCAGGAACTTGGTCCGCGGCAGCGAGGACGCATAGAGGCGCGCGGAAGGGAGGTGGTGGAACGCCTCTCCGGGATCGTCGAAGCGGAGGTCCCACCGACCTTCGAGGCCCGCCGCCGCGATCCGCCCGCTTGCCTCGTCCGGGCGAAGCTCCGCGTCGTCGATCCGGATGTAGGCGCCGTCCGGCGCCGACAGCCGATCGGCGCCGAAGCTCGCCTTGACCGCGCGCGGCCCGGCACCGTCGGCGTCGAAGAGGGTCAGCCAAAGAGCCGCGGTCGGCTCCTCACCGGGGCGCTTGTGGACCGTGTGGCGGATCCACACCCCCTGCCCGCCGGTCGGGCGAGTCGCCTTGACGAAGAAGCTCTCGTAGTGACCCGCGTCGGCGGCGACGCCGGGGAAGCGCGCCTCGGTCCGCACACCCGGAATCTACTTCGGCCCGCCTTCCGGTGGCCGGCGCCCCGGGCGGTTCAATGGCGGATCGTGATCATGTCTCCGTCGCGGACCACGTAGTCGCGTCCCTCGGTGCGGATCAGGCCTCGCTCGCGCGCCTCGGCGTACCCGCCGGCGTCGACGAGTTCCCGCCAGCCGATCACCTCGGCGCGGACGAAGCCGGCCTGGATGTCGGTGTGCACCGTGCCGGCGGCGTCCCAGGCCGTCAGTCCGTTGCGAAGCGCCCGTGCCCGGGCCTCGCTTCCCCGGTGCGCGGTGAAGAAGGTGATCAGGTCGAGCAGGTCGTAGGCGGCGCGAACGAGGCGCTCGAGCCCCGACTCGGCGAGCCCGAGCTCGGTCCGGAGCTCGGCCGCCTCAGGCGGGGCCAGCTCGGCGAGCTCGGCCTCGATCCGGGCGCTGACCGCGACGCACGCGGCGCCGGAGCGCTCGGCGTAGCCCACGAGCGCCGCGGGAGGCTCGGCATCGCCCTCCTCGATGTTCGCGACGTACAGAACCGGCTTGGCGGTCAGCGCCCCGAGGTGGCGCAGGAACGCGGGAGCCGCGGCCGGAGCCGGAACGCCTCGCGCCGGCTCTCCCCGCCCGAGCGCCTCGACCACCCTCACGAGCCAGTCGCGCTCCTCCACCGCCTCCCGCTCGCCCGATCCCGCCTGCTTTCCCGCTCTCTCCAGGCGGCGCTCGGCCTGCTCGAGGTCGGCCAGCAGGAGCTCGGCGTCCACGGTCTCGGCGTCGGCGAGCGGATCGACGCGCCCCTCGGGGTGCGGGACCCGCTCGTCGCCGTGGGCCCTGACCACGTGGCAGATCGCGTCGGTCTCCCGGATCTCCGCCAGGAACCGGTTGCCGAGGCCCTCACCCGCCGCCGCGCCGCGGACCAGGCCGGCGATGTCTCGGAACTCGATCGTCTCGGGGACGGAGGGAGCGGCGCCGGTGGTGGCGGCCACGCGCGCGAGGCGATCGTCCGGGACCTCGACGATCGCGAGGTTGGGCTCGACCGTGGTGAACGGGTAGGCGGCCGTCTCGGCGGCGGCCCGGGTCAGTGCGTTGAAGAGCGTCGTCTTGCCGGCGTTCGGGAGGCCGACGATCCCGATCTTCACGAGCCGGCGGCTTCGCCCTGTCCGCGCACCCCTGGGGCAGGCGTCGCCGCTCCCGACTCGCCGGCCCCCGTCCCGTCGTCGAACGCGGCCTCCGAGCGGGCGGCGTTCGCGACCAGGTCGATCAGGCGGTCCTCCGGCCCCCTCGCGAGCGGTCCGGGCCACAGGGCTCCCAGGACGGCGCCGAAGGCCGCGCCGGCGATCACGTCGGAGGGGTAGTGCATGCCCAGATAGGGCCGGGTGAGGCAGATCGCTCCGGCGAGCGCGTAGAGGGGAGCCCGCGCCGGGGGCGAGACGCGGCCCATCGCGGTGGCCGCGGCGATCGAGGACGTCGCGTGGGCGGATGGGAACGACAGCTCGGTCGGCGCGCCGGCCAGCGGCGGGAGGCGCCGCAGCCGAGGACGCTGACGTCGCACCGTCGCCTTGACCGCGTAGTTGAGGCCGATCGCCGCCGGCGCGACCGCGGCCGCTCGCAGCCAGCCCTCTCGCTTGGCGGGGTCGACGGCGGCGCTCACGAGGCCGATCGCCACCCAGACGGCACCCCACTCGCCGGCGTAGCCGAGCGCCCTCATCGTCGCCTCGGCGCCCGGCGAGTGGTGGCTCGTCCGCATGGAGCGAAGGAGGCGCAGATCGAATTTCCCCAGCCGGTCGAGCACCGGGCGGAGGATAGGCCCCCGCGGAGATCCGAAAGAATCGTCGGCGTGGAGGCGAGCACTGCGCCCCGGATGGTTCGCGGCTACCGCCACGTGCCCGGCGACCACTGCGGATCCACCGCCCTTCGCAACGTGCTCGCCTTCCACGGGGCGCCGGTGTCCGAGGAGATGGCGCTCGGCCTGGGCGCCGGGCTCAGCTTCTACTACGTGGCGATCGACGGGCAGTCGCCCTCGCGCTTCACCAACGGCCGGGTCGGGCGCCTGGAAGAGCAGTTCGTCGAGCTCACCGGCGCGCCGATCAGCCTGGAGACGTTTGCCGACCCTGACGAGGCCTGGAGCGCGGCGCGCGCCGCCGTGGACGCCGACCGGCCGCCGATCCTGCTCACGGACCTCTACTACCTGGACCACTACGGGAGGTCCGCCCACTTCCCGGGCCACGCGGTGGTCCTGGCGGGCTACGGCGCGGGCGTCGCGTACCTGTCGGACACTTCGTTCGAGGAGCTCCAGACCAGCAGCATCGAGAGCCTCTCTCGCGCCCGCCACGGGAGCCACCCGGTGTTTCCGCTCGAGGGGCACATGTTCACGGTCACGGAGCCCGGGGCGCTCGGCGACCTCCGCGCCGCCGCGCCGCCGGCGATTGAGCGCAACGCGCGGCAGATGATCGATCCGCCCCTGGGCGAGTTCGAGGGGCTCCCGGCGCTTCGCCGGTTCGCTCGCGAGGTGGGCGAGTGGCCGCAAGAGCTCGAGGACTGGCAGTGGTGCGCGCGCTTCTGCTACCAGGTGATCGAGCGGCGCGGAACCGGGGGCGGGAACTTCCGCCTCATGTACTCGCGGTTCCTCGAGGAGGCGGGCAGCGAGCACGCGAGCCTCGCCGCGACCGTCGCCGCGAGCTGGACTTCGCTCGCCGGAGCGCTGCTCGCGGCGAGCGAGGCGAGCGGGCCCGAGGCGGAGTTGTGGTCCCGCGTGCGTCTCGAGGCTGGAGCCGTCCTGGACGCCGAGGAGCGCCTGTGGGGCGCGCTCGCCGGCTAGTTCCCCTGCGCCAACGGGTCCAGCCCGCCCAGCTCGGTCAGCTCGGGCGCCTCGTAGCCGGCGCCCGGCACGCCGCCGATCGCGAGCAGGCGTAGCTCCTGGTCGCCGGTCCAGATCTTCCGCTTGACGCCCGGGCTGACGCGGACCATCGTCTCGGGGTCGAGCCGGTGCCGCTCGCCCTCGATCTCGATCTCGCCTGAGCCGCGAAGCGCCACGTAGACCTCCTCCTGGCCGTCCTCGGCGTGGTCGTGCTCCGGGTACTGCGTCGCGTTGGGAGGGAAGTCGAGCACCTGCATCCCGAAGGCGTTCACGCCCAGCTCCGCCCGGGCGCGCTTGAACGCCTTCCCGTAGATCGCCTCCATCTCGTCGATCCTCTTCACCGCGTATTCCGTCATTTCGCCTCCTCTGGAGTGGTTATGGGACGAGGGATCGTAGCGCACGAACGTTCGTGCGACAAGCCGAGTATGATCCCGGCATGGGGACCAGGACGAAGGGGCGCACCGCGCCCGCAAATGGACGTGCGGCGCCCGGACGGGGGCGGCGCCCGGACGGCGAGGGCGGGGGGCGCGGCAGGCGATCCTCGACCGTGCAGTCGATCTCGCGTCCTCGGAGGGCCTCGAGGGGCTGACGATCGGCCGGCTCGCCGCTGAGCTGGGGATGTCGAAGAGCGGCCTGTTCGGGCATTTCGGCTCCAAGGAGGACCTCCAGCTCGCGACGATCGAGGAGGCCTCGCGCCGCTTCGTCGGCGAGGTGGTCGAGCCGGCGCTCCGCGAGCCCGACGGCGCGCCGAGGCTGCGGGCGCTCACCGATCGCTACCTCGACTACGTGGAGCGCCAGGTGTTCCCCGGCGGCTGCTTCTTCGCCGCGGCCTCGACCGAGTTCGACGATCGCCCCGGCGCCGTCCAGGAGCGGCTCCGCGGCGCGATCGGCGCCTGGCTCGCCGAGCTCGAGCGGCAGGCCGGTTTGGCGGGCGTCGCCGATCCAAAGCTTCTGGCGTTCGAGCTCTACGCGCTCGTCCTCGGCGCCAACTCGAACTACCGCCTGTTCGGGGACGCGGGCGCGTTTGACCGCGCGCGGCGGGCGATCGACGGACTGCTTCCGTAGGGGCGCGCGCGCCTGGACGCCCGAGCGATCAGGCGACGAGCCGCGCGAAGTAGCCCAGCCGGGGCCCCACCCGCCGCTCGAAGCGAAGCCCCGCGGCCTCGGCCCGGCGGCGGAGCGAGCCGAGCGTGACCATGTGCGGGTCGCCGAACAGCTCGCCGACGACGAGCCGACCGCCGGGGCGAAGCACCCGGGTCACCGCGCGCAGCGCCTCGTCCTGGTCCGGAACCTCGCCGAGGACCGTGATCATGACGGCGGCGTCGAAGCTGTCCGGGTCGTAGGGCAACTCGCGGGCGTCGGCGCGGGTCGCCTCGACGTTCCAGAGGCCGCGCTCGCGGGCGCGGCGCACGGTGTGGTCGAGCATCTCCTGCTGGATGTCGACGATCTCGACGGAGCCGTGGGCGCCCACCCACTCCGCGAGGTCGATGGTGTAGTAGCCGGTGCCCGGCCCGACCTCGAGCACCCGCTCGCCGGGCTCGGGCTCGAGGATCTCCCGCAGGCGAGCCCTAGTGATCATGGGATGCGGCGCCTCAACCCAGAACCGCTGGCCATACGGGCACGCCGAGGGGTTCTTCCGCCACCACAGCGCCACCGCCCCGATCGCGGCCGCGCCCACCGCGAGAAGCTTCTTCACGGACCGGAGAAGCCGATCGTGTGGGGGGCGCCGGTGGTCCGCACGAAGACCACCTGCTCGAGGTCGAGGGACACCGACCCGTCCTCGGTCTCGAGGTGGTGCCAGCCCTGGCCGCGCTCGACCGCCTGTCGGAGCTCGCCGAGCGTGCCGTTCGTGATCCTCACGGTCATCACCTGACCGCCGCCGAACCCCACCTCGACTCGCTTCATATCCTCGACCATCGCTTCCTCCTCAGCTTCAATCGTGGTTCGGGTTCGGCTCGACGAGCTCGGTCAGGACTCCGCCGGTCGCCTTGGGATGGAGGAAGGCGACCCGGCTGCCGCGAATCCCGACCCTCGCCGCCTCGTCGATCAGCCGGATCCCCTCCTCCTTGAGCCCGGCGAGCGCCGCGTCGATGTCTCCGACTCGGTAGGCGACGTGGTGAAGGCCCTCGCCGCGGCTCTCGATGAACCTGCCGACCACCGTGTCGGGTCCGAGCGGGCGGAGCAGCTCCACGTGGCCGTCGCCGATCTCGAGCAGGAGCGCCTCCACGCCCTGCGCCTCGACCGTCTCGCGGTGGACGACAGGCATCCCGAGCACTCCCTCGTACAGCGCGGTCGCGCGATCCAGGTCGGAGACCGCGACGCCGAAGTGGTCGATCGAGTCGAACATGCGGGGGTTGAGTCTATGGAGCGCGGGGCTCCGGGCAGGGGGTGCGGGACCCGGGTCGCCTAGCCGGAGGTTTTGGTGGCCGCCTGGATGCCCACGCCCGGTCCTCGGCGAAGCCGGATCGGGCGGCGCGGGCGCAGTCCCGCCTGCTCCTGCCAGCTCGCCATCTCCTCGGGCGACCAGGTGCCGGAGCGGCTCGTGAGGGCGAAGTAGAACTGAAACAGGGCCGGGACCTGCCCGGCCAGCCGGGGCTCGGAGGAGCGGAAGAAGTCGAGGATCGCGTACACGCCGCCGGGCCGGAGCGCTCTCGCCACCCGCGTGGCCAGCTCGCGGTTCTCCTCCTCGCTGAAGTGATGGACGAGCTGCCCGATCAAGACCGCGTCGTAGGCGTCGCTCCCCAGCTCGTCGCTTAGGGCGTCACCCGCGCGATGCACGACCCGGTCCCCCATCCCCTCGGCCGCGAGCAGCGGCGCGGCGTGCTCGATCGCCTGAGGCAGGTCGAGCACCACGGCACGAAGCTCGTCGTGGCGGCGGCACAGCTCGACCGAGTAGTAGCCGTGCGACCCCCCGATGTCGAGCAGGTCACGCGCATCCTTGGGGACGGGCATGCGAGCGGCGACCTCCGCCGCCGCGATCCCGGCGATCGACCGCATCCCCCGCTGGTAGATCTCCCAGTCCGCGGTCCCGATCGTCTCGTGGATCTCGAGCGGCGCGCCGCTCCTCACGTAGTCCTCCGTGTGCTCCACCCACTCCCATTCGGTGAGCTGGAAGAGGAGCTTGTCCACGAGCGAGTCGGGGCTGTCCTGGAGCAGCCACTTCCGCGACATCGGGGTGAGCTCGTAGGCGTCGCCGCTCGCGCGCAGATAGCCCGCTCCGGCGAGGGCGAAGAGGAGCTTCCCCGTTGCCTCGGGCTCGGTTCCGCAGCGCTCCGCGACCGCCGCGGCGGGAGCCGGCCCGGAGGCGAGCGCCTCGAACACGCCGATCTTCGCCGCCACCATCACCAACCGGCCGAGCGTGAAGGCGATCTGGGTCTCGAACAGCGGTTGCGGCGCGCCGTTCAGGCGAGCGACGAGGCGCTCGATCGGGCTCTCCGGGATGACCCCAAGCCGCACGGGCCAACCCTATCTCGGGGCGGGAACGCTTAGGAGGTCTCGGGCGCCTCGGGGGGCTTCGTGACCAGGGCTCGCGCCCGATCGCCCGCAGGCGCCTGCTCGTCCTCGCGCTCGCCGAGCTCGCCCGGCCGCTCCTCGCGCGAGTGGCGGCCGCTCATGATCTCGCGGATCTCGTCGCGCTCGATCACCTCGTTGGCGAGCAGCCGCTCGGCGATCTCGTCGAGCAGGTCGCGGTGGTCGGCCAGCAGCCGGTACGCGCCGCGGTAGGCCTCCTCGGAGATCGCCTCCACCTCCTCGTCGCGGGTCCGCCGCATCGCCTCCGAGACGTTGTAGTCGTCGGCGGGGACCTGATGAGAGCGGATCGAGGTGCCCATCCCGTACTCGTAGACCATCGAGCGCGCGATGTCGGTGACCCGCTTCAGGTCGTCGGATGCCCCCGTGGTGATGCGGCCGAACGTGATCTGCTCAGAGACGCGGCCCGCGAGCAGGACCTTCATGTAGTCGATCAGCTCCTCGCGCGACTTCAGATACCGGTCCTCCTGGGGGAGGTTGAGGGTGTAGCCGAGCGCCTTGCCCCGCGGCACGATCGAGACCTTCTGCACCTTGTCGACGCTCGGCAGCAGCTCGGAGACGAGCGCGTGGCCCGCCTCGTGCCAGGCGACGACCCGCTTCTCGTGGTCCGTGATCACCTTCCGCGACTGGAGCCCGGCGACGACGCGCTCGAAGGCGCTCTCGAAGTCGCCGTGGCTGATGAAGTCGCGATTCGATCGCCCGGCCAGGATCGCCGCCTCGTTGCAGAGGTTGGCGAGGTCCGCCCCGGTGAGCCCGGCGGTGTGGCGAGCGAGGCGCTCCATGTCGACGTCCTGCGCGAGCGGCTTGTTGCGAGTGTGGACGCCGAGGATCCGCTCGCGCCCGTTCCTGTCCGGCGGGGGGACGAACACCTGGCGATCGAAGCGCCCGGGCCGCAGCAGCGCCTTGTCGAGCTTCTCGAGCATGTTCGAGGCCGCCATCACGATCACGTTGTCACGCGAGTCGAAGCCGTCCATCTCGACGAGGAGCTGGTTCAGCGTCTGGTCGCGCTCGCCGGAGATGTCGGAGCCGCGCTGGGCGCCGACGGCGTCGAGCTCGTCGATGAAGATGATCGCCGGGGCGTGCTCGCGAGCCTGCTTGAACAGGCGCCGGATCCGGGCGGCGCCCAAGCCGGCGAACATCTCGACGAACGAGGACGCCGACTGTCCGAAGAAGTTGGCGCCCGACTCGCGGGCCACGGCCTTCGCGAGCAGGGTCTTTCCGGTGCCCGGCGGGCCGTGAAGCAGGATGCCCTTCGGCACCGTCGCGCCCAGGGACTTGAACTGCCTCGGACGGCGCAGGAACTCGACCACCTCGCGCAGCTCGTCCTTCGTCTCCTCGACGCCGGCGATGTCCTCCCAGGTGACCGAGCTCGCGGACTTGGGGGTGATCTGCTGGGGCTTGGTCCGCGGCATCAGCTTCAGCGTCCGCCAGACCAGGAAGACGAGCAATCCCATGAAGATCAGCGGCATCCACAGCTGCGCGAAGTTCTGAAAGTCGTACCAGCTGATGTTCAGGATCGCGAGCGCTGCCATCTGAGAGCTGGCTTCCCCCCTGGGGTCGCCACTACAAGGTATCGACAGGCGCCTAGCCTGGCTGAATTCCTCCACCCGCGAAGCCCTCGGCGCGGAGGATCTCGCGGAGCGCTGCCGCGCCCACCTCGAGCTGGTCCGCGGAAGGCTCGCGGGTCGAGAACAGGCGCTGGATCTCGTGCCCGATCGAGTGGATCGCGCGCCCCAGCGGCGCCTCGGGGTGCCGCTCCGCGTACGCGAACAGCTCGACGGCCCCGGAGATCCCGGCGATCCCGCCGAGCGCCCGGGCGACCGGGCCCGGCCGCGCGATCAACCGCTCGGCGACGAGCTGGCCCGCGAGCGAGAGCACCAGGAGCGGCGCGATCAGGTTCGATCCGCAGCGGTCGTGCTCCTTGGGAGCGTCGGCCGGGTCGAAGCTGCCGCGCTCATAGGCGCCGATCGCCTTGTGCTCGACGCCGTGGTAGGCGGCCAGGTCGCGGTCGCGCAGCGCCGTCGCCGCGGGGAGCAGCCCGAGCGCGGCGACCATCCCCTCGCGGGCGACGGAGGCGGGTCCCAGTCGTCGGATCGCGCTGCTCACGACGGCGGTCGTCACCGCGATGACGAGCACCCGAGCGTCCTCGACCGGCAGGCGGGCGACCGGCAGGCGCCGGCGCGCGATCGGCACGACCGCGAATGCCTCGGCGAGCCGCAGAGGGCCCCTGAGCAGCGGGGTGGAGCCGAGCCGCCCTCGGGAGAGGACCGGCTTTCGCCCGGAGGAGACCTCGATCCGGCCGTCCGGTGTGCGCGCGGCCGCCGCCCACGACGTCGGCCCGTGGATCAAGAGTCCGTTGCGGAGCGCCATTCCTCCCAGCCGCAGGCGCGGCTCGGGGCCCGCGCCGTTGCCGGAGCCGGACTCGACCCGAGGGGCCGAAGCGCCGTTTCCCTCCGAGCTCAACCCAGCACCGCCTGGGCGATGTCGCGATAGAAGCGCGCTCCGAGGTCGATGTCGGCGACCGCGGCGCGCTCGTCGGCCCCGTGGACGAGCGGCGCGGCCGCCGGCAGCGAGAGCTCGCGCTGCGGACAGAAGCCGTAGACCGTCGCCGAGTCGAACGCCTCCCGAAACCAGTGGCTGTCGCTGAATCCCGCCATCACGATCGGAACCAAAACGGCGCCGGGGTCCTCCTCGGCGAGCCAGGACTCGATCCGCTCGGCGAGCGCAGTGTGGGCCGGCGAGCGATTGCCGACGACGTGCTCCGCGAACTCGATCTCGATGCCCGTCGCGCCCTCGTCTGCGACTCCGGGGGCGCCGGTGTCCGCCATGCTCCGGTCTTCGACTCCGGGGGTGGCGGCGTCCGTGGCGAGCTCGGGCAGGCCGAGGACCGCGGCGGCGCGGGCCCTGACGTCCGCCTCGCTCATTCCGGGGGGCACGCGGCAGTCGACCAGCACCTCCGCCCGGGAGGGGACCACGTTCTCCTTCCGGGACGCGGACGCCTGGGTCGGGACCAGGGTCACCCGGAGCATCGGCTCGACGACGTACGCGGCCAGCTCCGGGGCCAGGCGCCTCAGCCACTCGACGGTCTCCGAGAGCCCGTCCGGGGTTGCTCCGAGGTCGCGCCGGGTGATCGCGGACAGGAGCTCGATCGCCTCGGGCGTCGGCTCGAGCGGCGGCTGCTCGCGAAGGCGCTCGAGCAAGGGCGCGAGCTTCAGCAGGGCGTTGTCCCCGAGCGCCGGCACCGACGCGTGCCCGGCTCGACCGTGGGACCTGAGCAGGAACCTGAACACTCCCTTCTCACCGACGCAGAGGCTGTAGAAGCGCCGGCCCTCGACCGTGAACGCCACGCCGCCGCCCTCGTTGAGCACGTAGTCCGCGCGGACCTTCTCGGGGTGCTCGCGGCACAGCCACTGAGCGCCGGCGCCCGCGCCCATCTCCTCGTCGGCCGTCGCGACCACGAGCAGCTCGCCGGACGGGGGCCGCCAACCGTCGCGGCCGAGCGCCGCCGCCGCGGCTACCTCGGCGGCGACCTGGTCCTTCATGTCCTGGGCGCCGCGGCCGCGCACCTCCCCGTCGACGACGTCCCCGGACCAGGGATCGAAGCTCCACTCCGCGGGGTCGGCGGGGACCGTGTCTACGTGGCCGAGCAGGCAGAGGGTCGGGCCCTCGCGCTCGCCGCGCAGCCGCGCGACCAGATTGGGGCGCCCGGGCTCGGCGGCCAGGAGCTCGCACTCGAACCCCGCCTCGGTGAGGGTCTCCGCGAGCAGCTCCTGCGCCGGCTCCTCGTTGCCGGGCGGATTCACGGTGTCCAGCCGGAGCAGGCGCTGGAGCAACTCGACCGCCTGCGTGCCGAGCGCATCGGAGCTCGCGACTGCGGCCTCGTCCTCCACCCGACGCAGGTTACTGCCGCCACGCCCGGCGCTCGCGCGGCGCGGCCGCGAGCGCCCGAGTCCGGGTCATACTGGATTCGGAGACCTCGATGGAGCGACTGTTCGACACCGGAGAGGAGCGAGGGCGACGCACGAGCGTCCCCCCGGAGGAGGCGCCGCTCGCGGTGCGAATGCGCCCGCGGACGCTCGACGAGCTTGTGGGACAGGAGCACCTCCTCGCCGAGGGCTCGGCGCTCCGCGTGGCGGTCGAGTCCGGCGAGCCGCACTCGGCGATCTTCTACGGCCCACCGGGCTCGGGGAAGACGACCCTGGCGCGGATCATCGCCACCGCCGCGCGCGGCCAGTTCGAGGAGGTTTCTGCGGTCAACGCGGGGCGCGCCGAGGTGCGCGCGGTGATCGAGCGCGCCGAGGAGCGGCGCCGGGGCGCCGGCGAGCCCACGATCTTCTTCCTCGACGAGATCCACCGCTTCAACAAGGCGCAGCAGGACGCCCTGCTTCCGGCCGTCGAGGAGGACCTCGTCACCCTGATCGGGGCGACGACCGAGAACCCCTACTTCGAGGTCAACTCGGCGCTGCTTTCGCGGTGCCAGATCTATGAGCTGAGGCCGCTGCGCCGCGAGGAGATCGAGTCGCTCCTACGGCGGGCCCTGGACGTCCCCGACCGCGGCATCGAGGACCCGCCCGAGGTCGCCGCCGAGGCGCTCGAGCTGCTCGCCGGGCGCGCCGGCGGCGATGCTCGCACCGCGTTCTCCGCCCTCGAGCGCGCCGTCGAGGCGGCCCGCGCGGCCGGGCGCGGGGTGGACCTCGCGACGGCCGAGGACGCCCTGCAGCGAAAGGCGCTCACCTACGACCGGGAGGGGGACCGCCACTACGACTACATCTCGGCGTTCATCAAGGCGACCCGTGGATCCGATCCCGACGCGGCGCTCTACTACCTCGCCGTGATGCTGGAGGGCGGCGAGGATCCCCGGTTCATTGCCCGGCGCATGGTGGTCCTCGCCTCGGAGGACATCGGCAACGCCGACCCGATGGCCCTCGTGGTGGCGACCGCGGCCGGCCAGGCGGTGGACCGGGTCGGGCTGCCCGAATGCGGTCTCAACCTGGCGCACGCCGCGACCTACCTGGCGCTGGCGCCGAAGTCAAACGCGTCCTACCTCGGGATCCGCCGGGCCGAGCGGCACGTCCGCGAGCACGGCGCCGAGGACCCGCCCGCGTACCTCCGCGACGCCCACTACCACGGGGCGCGAAAGCTCGGACGCGGCGTGGGCTACGCGTATCCGCACGACGAGCCCGACGGAGTCGCCGATCAGCCGCTGCTCCCCGAGGGCGTCGAGGGTGAGCGCTTCTACGAGCCGACGGACCGCGGCTTCGAGGGCGAGCTGAGGCGGCGGTGGCAGGAGATCCGCCGCCGCGTGGGCTCGGGGGAAGGGGCGGACTAGATCCCGGCGGCCAGCTCTTCGACGAGCCGCGCCGCGGGACGGACCGCATCGATCCGGGCGACGCTCTCCCCGGCGTAGAGCGGGCCCGCTTCGACGAGGTTGTCCTGGCCGCCGCGAAGCGCGGCGGTCGGGCCGAAGAACGGCATGCCGGGCGCCTGGGTCGTCGAGAGCCGCTCCTGAAGCCTGGCCGGGGCGCGCGCGAGCACCGGGCGGGTCACGCGGTGCGCCGCGCGAAGCCAGCCGGGGCCGCGGGGATCGTCGCTCAGCCAGCGCTCGGTGGCCGCGTTCGACACCACCCGGTGCGGGGCCGGCCAGCCGACGCCGAAGAGCTCCGTCAGGAGGGTCTCCCGCGAGTCGACCAGGCGGCGCTTGTACTCGGGGTGGGCGCCGCTCTCCTCGCTGACCAGGAATCGGGTCCCGCAGACGACCGCCGCGGCGCCCGCGTCGAGGCGGGCTCGCACGTCGGGCGACTCGGCGAGGCCGCCGGCCGAAAGCACCGGGTAGCCGGCCCCGAGCGCAGCGCGCACCGCGGCGAGCAGATCGAGCGCCGGCGCGGTCCCCCGAACGTGGCCGCCGGCCTCGATGCCCTGGGCGATCACGGCGTCCGCCCCGGCCTTCCGGGCCGCGAGCGCCTCCTCGACCGAGCCGCACTGGTGGATCCAGACTCGGGCCGTCCGGCGGCGCGGTCGACCCCAGAAGGTGACCAGGACCTCGGCCTCGCCCGCGGCCTCGAAGTGCCGGCGCCGCGCGAACGGGAGCAGCAGGTTCACGGCGATGGGCTTCCCGGTCAGCCGCCGTGCGGCGGCGACCTCGTCTCGCAGGCGATCAGGCGGGAGGATCCCGATCGTCCCCAGGCCGCCCGCCTCGGAGACCGCCGCGGCGAGCTCGTGGGTGGCGAGGCCGCCCCCCATCCCCGCCTGGACGATCGGAAGCTCGACCCCGAGCCGCTCGAGAAGCTCCTCCACCCGCCGGAGTCTCACCGACCCCACTCCGCCGCGCAACCCCGGCCACGCTCTCCCGGCGGCCGATGCCGCGGTGTCATCGGCGCGGGCTTCGGCCCGCGGCATAGAATCGCGGCGATGGGGCAGCTCGAGTCATCCAACCCCGCGACGGGCGAGCTGATCGGCACGGTCGAGACGATCAAGCCGGATCAGGTCCAGGCGGTGGTCGACGACGTCGCCGAGGTCCAGCCGTTCTGGGCCCAGCTGTCGCTCGCCGACCGGGCGCGCTACCTGCGCCGGGCGGCGGAGGTGCTCGTCGAGGAGGTCGACGAGGTCGCGGAGCTCCTGACGCGCGAGCAGGGGAAGCCGCTCACCGAGAGCTACACGATGGAGGTCGTCCCCACCATCGACGTCCTCCACTGGTGCGCGGACGAGGGCCCCAAGATCCTCGCCGACGAGCCGATCCGGATGGGCCAGGCGCTGTTCCTCTCCAAGAAGGCCAAGTTCAGCTACGAGCCGCTCGGGGTGGTCGGCGTGATCGCGCCCTGGAACTACCCCTGGTCGATCCCATTCGACGAGGTGGCGATGGCGTTGATGGCGGGAAATGGAGTGGTCCTGAAGCCCGCCAGCCTGACTCCGCTCCTCGGCGAGCGGATCCGCGAGACCTTCGAGAAGGGCGGTCTCCCGGAGGGGCTCGTCCGCGTGGTCCACGGCGGCGGCGCGATCGGCGCCGCGCTCTGCGAGTCCTCGGCGCGGAAGATCTTCTTCACCGGCTCGGTCGAGGTCGGCCGGGCGGTCGGCGAGATCTGCGCCAAGCACCTCAAGGGCTCGGTGCTCGAGCTGGGCGGTAAGGATCCCCAGATCGTCTGCTCGGACGCGGACCTAGCCAACGCGATCTCAGGGTGCGTGTGGGGCGGGTTCGCCAACGCGGGCCAGACCTGCTCGGGCATCGAGCGCACCTACGTCGTGCGGGACGTCGCCGACCGGTTCATCGACGGCGTGGTCTCCCGAGCCGGCTCTCTCACGGTGGGCGACCCGATGGAGTGGGAGACGGAGATCGGGCCGATGGTCTCCGAGGACCAGTTCTCGGTCGTCTCGGACCTCGTCGACGACGCCCTGGAAGGCGGCGCCGAGCGGGTGGCCGGCGGCCCGCGCGAGGTCCCCGGATTCAGCGGCAGCTTCATCGCCCCGACGGTGCTGGCGGGCGTCGAGGACGAGATGCGGATCATGAAGGAGGAGATCTTCGGCCCGGTCGTCCCGATCATCGTGGTCGAGTCCGAGGAGGAGGCTCTGCGGCGCGCCAACGACTCCAACTTCGGCCTCGGCGCCTCGATCTGGACGAAGGACCGCGCCAAGGGCGAGCGGATGGCGAAGCGCGTCGAGTCGGGGATGGTGTGGATCAACGACCACTCCTACACCCACGCCGCGTGCCAGTGCTCGTGGGGAGGGGTCAAGGAGTCCGGCCTCGGGCGCTCGCACTCGAAGTTCGGCTTCTACGAATGCGTCGACGTCAAGCTCGTCGCCTGGGAGCCCGGGATCACGCGCGACTTCTGGTGGCAGCCGTACGACCGCACCCTGGGCGAGGCCGTGCGGGCGTCGGCGCGGCTGCTGTACGGCCGAAACGGCGAGCGCCTCAAGGCCCTGCGAGAGGGCGGTCTGCCGCTCCTGCGAGTCGGCGCCCGCACGCTGCGAAAAGACCGCTGAGCGCACCACCGGCGCTACATTCGCCGGGTGGGCAAGCTCGAACTCGAGGAGCGGACCGCCGATAGCGGGTCGGCTCGCCGCGAACTCGCCGACGCCGTCGAGCTGTCGGGAGTGTGGCGGGAGTTCGGCGATCGCCCGGTGCTCCGAGACGTCAGCTTCGCTCTCGCCCGCGGTGGAACGCTCGCCCTGCTGGGGCCGAACGGCGCGGGAAAGACGACCCTGCTCCGGATCGTGGCCACCCTGCTCCGCCCGTCCCACGGCGAGGTCCGGGTGCTCGGCTGCTCGCTCCCCGCCCAAGCCCACCGGGTGCGCGGGCGGCTCGGCTACCTCGGCCACGAGCCGCTCCTCTACCGCGACCTGACCGCCGCGGAGAACCTCCGCTTCCAGGCGCGGCTATACGGGCTCCCCGATGACGGCCGCGGGCGGATCGCGGAGCTCCTGGACACGGTTGGGATGGCGCGCCGCGCCAACGAGCTGGTGCGAAACCTCTCCGCCGGGATGGTGCAGCGGCTCGCCGCCTGCCGGTCGGTCCTTCACGACCCCGAGCTCCTGCTGCTGGACGAGCCGCGCTCCCATCTCGACCCCGAGGGGGCGTCCCTGGTGGAGGCGCTGATCGGACGGCGCCCCGACCGCGCCCGCGTCCTCGTCGCCCACGACATCGAGGGCGCGCTAGGCGACAGCGACAACGCGCTCGCCCTGGCGGCGGGCGGCGCGGTCGCCTACTCAGGGCCCTCGACGGGGCTCTCGGTGGGAGACGCCCGGGCGATCTACGGCGGCGCCCTGTGACCTCGCCCGAGGAAGGGACCGGCGGCCCCGGGGCGCGCACCCACTCGCTTCGGGCCTTCACGGCGATCCTCGCCAAGGACCTCCGCGTCGAGCTTCGCACCCTCCAGGCGGTGCCGGCGATGGTCCTGTTCGCAGTCACCACGTTCGTCCTCTTCCGCTACGGGCTCGACCGAACGTCGCTCAGCGGGAGCCTCGCCGCCGGGGTGCTGCTGGCGACCGTGCTGTTCGCCGCGATCCTCGCGATCAATCGGCTGTTCGTCCCCGAGCGCGACGAGGGCGGCTTCGACGCGATCCGCCTCGCGCCGGTCGACGGCTCGGCCCTCCTCGCCGCCAAGGCCGCGGCCTTGATCGTCTACCTGGTCGTGCTCGAGGCGGTCGCCCTGCCGGTGTTCGGGGTCTTCTTCCTCGACACCTGGACCGGCGTCGCTCCGCTCGCCGGCGTGCTCCTCCTCACCGACCTCGGCCTCGCGGCGACCGGCGTCCTCGTGTCGCAGATCGGAGCCAACTCGCGCGCCCGCGACCTCCTGGTCCCGCTCGTCCTGCTTCCGCTCCTCGTCCCGGTGATGATCGCCGCGGCGAACTCCGCACAGCGGCTGCTCGCCGCCGGCGGGCCCTCATACGGCGGGATCGGCAAATGGCTGGCGGTCCTGGCTCTCTACGATGTGACTTTCCTCCTGGTCGCATACGCGGTCTACGACTTCGTCCTGGAGGACTAGCGCGGATGAAGGTCCCAAGCCTGCGAGCTCAAGCAGCCGCCACGGTCGCCGCCCTCGGGGCGGGCTTCGCCCTGGTCTTCTTCTACGCGCCCCTGGACGCCGATCAGGGCTTCATCCAGAAGATCTTCTACCTCCACGTGCCGCTGGCGATCTGCGCCTTGCTCGGGTTCGTCGTTGCCGCCGGGCACGCGATCCGTCACCTGCGCACCGGCGACCCGGTCCACGACGCTCGGTCCTACGTCTCGATCCACCTCTCGGTGATCTTCGGCGTCGGCGTCCTGCTCACCGGCTCGATCTGGGCGCGGGCGTCGTGGGGCAAGTGGTGGGTCTGGGACGAGCCGACGCTGGTCAGCTTCCTGATCGTGTTCCTGCTCTACGCGACCTACTATCCGCTGCGCTACGCGATCGAGGACCGCGACCGCCAGGCCCGCTACGCCTCGGTCTTCGCGATCACGGCGGGCGCCTTCGTCCCGCTCAACTTCGTCGCGGTGCGAATGGCGCAGTCGCTCGTCCACCCGCGGGTCTTCGCCACCGCCGAGGGCGGGCTCCCGGGATCGATGCTCTTCACGTTCTGCGTCTGCCTTCTCGGGATGTCGCTCCTGTGGCTGACGCTCGTGCGCTTCGAGCTCGCCGCGAAGTCGGCGTCCGCGAAGCTCTCGCGGCTTCGCCGCGCGCTCGAGGGGGAGACATACGGCCCGCCCTCCGGATCACGAATCGCGCCCGGCGTTCCCTCCCGGGCCGCGTCGCCCGGCTGATGCCTGCCCTCCCGCTCGACGAGGCCGGCAAGTACGTCGCCGGGGCGTACGTCGTCTTCCTGGCCCTGATCCTCACCTACGTCGCGATCATGGCGACGAAGCTGGCGCGGATCGACCGCGAGCTGGGCGAGCTCGCGGACCTCGCAGAGCGACAGGCGCAGCGGGAGCGTGAGGAGGCCTCGGTTTGACCGACTTGCTCGCGCTCGGGATCTCCCACAAGACGGCGCCGCTCGAGCTCCGCGAGCGCGTCGCTCTCACCGAGGGGCGCGCCGCCGGGCTCCTGCGGGAGCTGGTCGCGGCCCCCGAAGCGCAGGAGGCCGCGGCGATCTCGACCTGCAACCGCACCGAGCTCTATCTCGCCGCGTCGGACCCCGTCGGGGCCGAGTCGCTCGCGCTCGGGGCGCTGGCGCGCGAGGCGGACACGGCGCCCACGGAGCTCGTCGGGCACCTCTACTCGCTCCGGGGGGCGGAGGCGGCGATGCACCTGTTCAGGGTCACCGCGGGGCTCGACTCGATGATCCTCGGCGAGGCGGAGGTCCAGGGACAGGTGAAGCGCGCGTACGAGCTGGCTCTGGTCGAGGGCGCCACCGGCCCGATCCTCAACCGCCTCTTCCGCGGCGCCCTCGCGGCCGGCAAGCGCGCCCGCTCGGAGACGGGCATCACCGAGCGGGGCGTCTCGGTGCCGTCGGTCGCCCTGGAGCTGGCCCAGCGCGCGCTCGGTGACCTGGCCAGGCGCCTGGTGCTGGTGGTCGGCGCCGGCGAGACCGCCGAGCTCACCGCCCGAGCGCTCACCGCCCGCGGGGTGGAGCCTGCGTTCATCGCCAATCGCCGCTACGACCGCGCCATCGGGCTCGCGCAGCGGTTCGGCGGCCGCGCGGTTCGGTTCGAGGAGCTTCCCGAGCAGATGGTGAAGGCGGACATCGTCCTCGCCTCGACCAGCTCGCCCCATCACGTGATCGAGCCGGAGGCGCTCGCCGAGGTGCTGCGGGCGCGGGAGGGGCGGCCGCTCTTGCTCATCGATCTCGCGGTTCCGCGCGACATCCACCCCGACTGCCGCGAGGTCCCGGGCGCGAGCCTCTATGACATGGACGACCTCCAGGCGCTCGTCGAGCGAAACGCCTCGGGGCGGGAGGCGGAGGCGCGCCGAGCCGAGACCCTGCTGCGCGGCGAGCTGGCCCGCTTCGAGCGCTGGGTCGGATCGCAGGACGTGGTCCCGACCGTCGCGGCGCTGCGCGCCAGGGCAGACGAGATCGTCACCCGGGTGCTGGCGGAGAACGAGCCGCGGTGGGAGTCGCTCGGCGCCGCCGACCGAGAGCGCGTGCGGGCGATGGGCCGGGCGATCGCGAGCCGGCTCCTTCACGAGCCGACGCTGCGCCTGAAGAGGGCGTCGGGCGAGGACGACGCGTATGTCTTCGTCAGCGCGCTCCGCGAACTGTTCGGGCTCGACGCGAGCGCGGCGCTCGAGGGCCAGGACGCCGAGGTGCGGCCGCTGCGCGAGGCTCGCGAGCGCAAGCGCCCCGCCAGTTGAGCGAACCGCTGAAGCTGGGCACCCGGGGCAGCGCCCTGGCCCTCGCCCAAGCGCGTCGAGTCGCCGAGGCGATCGGGGAGGCGGACGTGGTGGCCGTTCGCTCCACCGACGGCGAGCCCGGCGACAAGGAGCGCTTCGTCCGGGGGGTCGAGGCGGCCGTGCTGGGCGGCGAGGCCGACCTCGGGGTGCATTCCGCGAAGGACCTCCCGGGCGAGCGGCCGGACGCGCTGCGCCTGGTGGGCGTGCCAAAGCGGGAGGACCCCGCCGACGCCTACGTCGGCGAGGCGGCGACGCTCGCCGACCTGCCCGCCGGGGCGAGGATCGGCACCTCGAGCCTTCGCCGCCGGGCCCAGCTTCTCGCCCTGCGCGACGACCTCGACGTGATCGGGCTGAGCGGAAACGTCGACACCCGGCTTCGTAAGCTGGCGGCGGGCGAATACGACGGGATCGTCCTCGCCGCGGCCGGGCTGCGCCGGCTCGATCGCGAGGTCGAGATCGCCTTCCGCTTCGACGTCGACGAGCTGACTCCCGCTCCGGGACAGGGGTCGCTGGCGCTCGAGGGGCGCCGCGACGCCGACCACGCCGCGACGGCGGCCGCCCGGATCTCCGACCACGACGCCCTCGTCGAGCTGACCGCCGAGCGCGCCGTGGTCGGGGCGCTCGATGCGACCTGCATGACCCCGGTCGGGGTGTGCGCCCGGCTCGACGGCGAGCTCGAGGTCGTGGGCTTCGCCGGGCTTCCGGACGGCTCCGAGTGGGTGCGCGACCGCGTGCGGGGCGATCCAAGCCAGCCCGCCGCTCTCGGCGACGCCCTCGCGGAGCGGATGATTGCGGCCGGCGCCCGGGAGATCCTCGATCGCGCTGCGGCGGGAACGTCCTCGGCGCCGGAGGTGGGCGGCGGCGACCCCGAGACGAGCCGTGCGCGCTAGGCCCGGAATCGTCTACCTCGTCGGGGCGGGCCCGGGCGATCCGGGGCTGATGACCCTGCGGGCAAGCGACCTGGTGGCGAGCGCCGACGTGATCCTCCACGACCGCCTGGTCCCGGCGGCGGCGCTCGGGGGCGCACGGGAGGACGCCGAGCTCGTCTACGTGGGCAAGCGCCCCGGCGCCGCTGGGGTCGAGCAGGCCGAGATCGAGGCCGTGATGGTCGAGCGCGCCAGGGCGGGCCG
The DNA here is from genome assembly GCA_035313645.1 of Solirubrobacterales bacterium. Taxonomy (GTDB): domain Bacteria; phylum Actinomycetota; class Thermoleophilia; order Solirubrobacterales; family 70-9; genus AC-56. Next base: position 21,599 of record DATGAF010000031.1, on the reverse strand, counting down.
CAGCGTGGTGCGGCTGAAGGGAGGCGACCCGTTCGTGTTCGGGCGCGGGGGTGAGGAGGCTGAGGCCCTCGCGGCGGCCGGAATATCGTTCGAGGTCGTACCCGGGGTGACCGCCGGCGTGGCGGCTCCCGCCTATGCGGGCATCCCGGTGACCCACCGCGAGGACTCCTCCGCGGTCGCCTTCGTGACCGGGCACGAGGACCCGGCGAAGGAGGACTCCTCGCTCGACTGGGAGGCGCTGGCGCGGTTCCCGGGCACGCTCGTCCTCTATATGGGCCTGGGGCGGCTGGCGGCGATCGCCGAGCACCTGATCGCGGCGGGCCGCGACCCCGCCGAGCCCGCCGCCGCGGTCGAACGCGGAACGACGCCCTCACAGCGGACCGTCGCCGCCCCCCTCGCGGAGCTCCCCGGAGCGGTCGCCGCCGCGAGCCTGGGGGCACCCGCGATCGTGCTCACCGGCCCGGTGGCGGCACGGCGGGAGGCGATCGCGTGGCTGGAGCACCGCCCGCTCCACGGGCTTCGAATCGTCGTCACGAGGGCTCGCGCCCAGGCCAGCGGCCTGGCTGCGACGCTCGAGGCCCTCGGCGCCGAGGTGATCGAGCTGCCGGCGATCCGCATCTCCCCCCGAATCGATTCGGACGGCGTTCGGGACGCGGTCGGGGCGATCCACTCCTACGCCCTCGTCTGCCTGACCAGCCCGAACGGCGTACGGCTCCTGTTCGAGGCGCTCCGAGCCACCGGCCGCGACGCGCGGGCCCTCGCGAGCGCGACGGTTGCCGCGATCGGCCCCGGGACGGCCGCGGCCCTCGCCGAGCAGGGCGTGGTCGCAGACCTCGTCCCCGAGCGGTCGATCGCGGAGGCGCTGGTGGACGCGCTCGAGGGCTTCGAGGTCGCCGGGCGCCCCGTGCTCATCGCCCGTGCGGCCGAGGCCCGCGACCTCCTCCCGGACGCGCTTCGCTCGCGCGGGGCCAAGGTCGACGTGGTGGCGCTGTACGAGACGGTCGCCGAGGAGCCGGACCCCGAGGCGATCGAGCGGGCGAAGACGGCCGATTACGTGACCTTCACCTCCTCCTCGACGGTGCGCAACTTCGTCGCGGCGGTCGGCGAGAGCTTCCCCACGGGGGCCAGAGTCGCCTCGATCGGCCCCGTGACCAGCGAGGCGGCCGGGGAGGCGGGGCTCCGCGTCGACGTAGAGGCCGAGCGGCACGACCCCGAGGGCCTCGTCGAGGCGCTCCTGCGCGACGCGGCCGGGCGCGACTGATCCCGCTCATAGCGAGGTTGACGGTTGCCTCGCGCATGAATCGCCGTTAGCCTCGTCTCTCGCCCCCGAGGCGTTCCAGGAGGAGGCAAGAGAGGGGTATGAGGTACGCGGATCCGATCGAGCACGCCGGTCGAGCCGGCTCGTTCGACATCGAGCGTGACCTGATCTGCACCGCCGACGCGAAGGGGTACTTCAGCTCGCTGAACTCGGGATGGGAGCGGCTTCTCGGCTGGACCCGGCAGGAGCTGATGTCGCGCCCGTTCATCGACTTCGTGCATCCCGCGGATCGCGAGCGCACGGTCGCGGAGTCCGAGAAGCTCACCCGGCTCGACTACGAGGTCGTCAACTTCGAGAATCGCTACCGCGCCCGGGGCGGCGGTTGGCGGTGGCTTCGGTGGAGCGCCAGATCCGACGGCGAGACGTGGTTCGCCGTCGCGTTCGACATCACCGAGGAGAAGGAGCGGGAGGGCCGGCTCCGCGCGATGCTCGACGACGATCATCTGCTCGCCTACAGCCAGCCGATCCTCGACCAGCGCCGGGGAAGCGTGGCCCAGGAGGAGTTGCTCGTGCGGATGCAGGCGCCGCTCGGCGCCGACGGGGCGGCTCCGTCGCCGCCCGGCGACGGCACGGTCATCTCTCCGTCCGAGTTCCTGCCCGACGCCGAGCGCTGCGGGCTGATCGGCCTCGTGGATCGATGGATGGTGGCCCAGGGAGTGGCGACGGCCGGCCTCGGGCGGCGCTCGGAGGTCAACCTCTCGGCGCGCTCGGTCGGGGACCAGGCGCTCGCCCGGGAGCTCGAGGAGTCGATCGCGCGCGCGGGGAGGAGCGCCGAGAACCTGATCCTCGAGATCACCGAGACCGCCGCGCTCGAGAACATCGACGCGGCGCTCGATTTCGCCGAGCGGCTCACCCGCCTGGGCTGCCGCTTCGCGCTCGACGACTTCGGCACCGGCTTCAGCTCCCTTACCTACCTGCGCCTCTTGCCGGTCAGCTATCTGAAGATCGACTCGAGCTTCGTCCGCAACGTGGCCCACGACCGCGACGACCAGGCGATGGTCCGCGGGATCGTCGCGATCGCGCGTGAGCTCGGGCTGCTGACCGTCGCCGAGGGAGTCGAGGACCGCGCGGCGCTCGAGCTCGTCCGCTCATACGGGGTTGACTTCGCCCAGGGCTTCCTGATCGGGCGCCCGGCCCCGCTGGTCTAGGCGCCGTTCGCGGCGTAGGGCCGCGATCGCGTACGGCTAGTGTGCGGGCGTCGACGCCCGCCCGATCACCTTCCTGTCCGACTACGGCACCGACGACGAGTTCGCCGGCGTCTGCCATGCGGTGATCGCGGGCATCGCCCCGGCCGCCACGGTGATCGACCTCACTCACGGGATCGCGCGTCACGCCGTCGCCCAGGGCGCGAGGGTGCTCGCCAACGCGCTCCCCTACACGCCGGCGGGCGTGCACCTGGCCGTGGTCGACCCGGGCGTCGGCTCGCCGCGGCGCGCCGTCGCCGTGCGGGTGAGCGACGCGGACCGGGTCCTGGTCGGCCCCGACAACGGGCTCCTGTGGGCCGCGATCGAGCGCTTCGGCGGCGCGGTCGAGGCGGTCGACGTCTCCCGGTCGGGGTTTCGCCTCGAGCCGATCTCGGCGACGTTTCACGGGCGCGACATCTTCGCCCCGGTCGCCGCGCACCTCGCCCTGGGCGCTGCGCTGGCCGAGGCGGGCGAGCTGATCGCCCCCGAGTCGCTGACGGCGCTCGAGGGGAGCCGGCCCGAGATCGAGCCCGGACGCGTCATCGCACACGTCGTCTCCGTCGACCGCTACGGCAATCTCGCCCTCGACGTCGGCGAATCCAGGCTCCCGGAGACGGGCCTCCGCCTCGGCCGGCGGCTGGGGATCGACGCGCGTGGCAAGGAGCACGACGCCGTGTTCACGCTCACGTTCGCGGACGTGGCCGCCGGGGAGCTGATCCTCTACGAGGACGCCTACCGCAACCTCGCGCTCGCCGTCAACCGCGGCAGCGCCGCCGAAGCCCTCGCGCTGGGCGCGGGCGACGAGCTGGTGCTGCGCCCGGAATGACGACCTTCGGCCGCCCCCGACGCCACTTCCGGCTGACCGACTCGACCAACAACCGCGCCGGCGACATGGCGCGTGCCGGGGCGCCGAGCGGCTCCGTGGTGACGGCCGCGGAGCAGACCGCCGGGCGGGGACGGGGGGAGCGCTCGTGGACGGCGCCGGCGGGCAAGGCACTGCTCTACTCGGCGATCATGCGACCCCTTGGCCCGGAGCATGGGCTGCTGCCGCTGGCGGTGCCGCTCGCGGTCTGCGAGGCGGTCGAGTCGGTGGCCGCGCTGGCCTGCCGAGTCAAGTGGCCGAACGACGTCTGGGTGGAGGAGTCCAAGCTCGGAGGCGTTCTGATCGAGGCCCGGCCGCCCGACTGGGCGGTGATCGGAATCGGCCTCAACGTCTCGATCGCGCCGTCGGAGTTTCGCGCCGACCTGCGGCATCCCGCCACGTCGATCGGGCACGGGGTGGGCGTCGGCGCGGTGCTGCGCTCCCTCAACGAGCGGCTCGGCTCGTGGGTCGAGGCCGCGCCCGAGACGGTGCTCGACGCCTTCGCGGAGCGCGACGCGTTGCGCGGACGGCGGATCGGCTGGGAGGGCGCCGGCGATCGAGACCGCTCCGGCGCCGGCACGGCCGAGGGGATCGACGAGCGCGGCAACCTGGTCGTGGTGGCCGGCGGGGGCGAGCGGCTGAGCCTCGGCGCCGGGGAGGTGCGGCTCGCCCCGATCTAGGTGGCTGAGTCGGCCTCGCGGCTCTCGTGCTCGGGCGCCGCGCCATTCCCCTCGGCGCGCTGTCCCTTGCGGCGCTGGCGGCGACGCTTGCCGCCCGACTTCGGGAAGTTCCGGAGCAGCTCTCGTGCCACCGCGGAGGGCTTTCGGGCCATCCGCATCCGGGCGCCGCGCAGGACCTCCTCGGCCTCCGGGGTGTGGGCAACCGCCGCGGCGAGCAGGGCGATCGCCAGCCGACGATCCTGCTGGCGCGCGGCGTGGACGATGCGGCGCGCGTTCCTGCCGTGGGCACGCCCCGAGGAGTTCACGAACAGGCCGAGGAGTCGCTTCGTCTCCGGCCAGCGCTGGACCGCGTATTCCTCGTGGAGCTCGCGGGTGATGGAGGCGAGGCGCCAAACCCAGGCCTGCGCCTGGTCGCGGCGCCCGATGCGGCGCTCGGCCAGAGCCTGAAGGAGCGCCTTGGCGCCCGCGCGGCGCTCATCCCGGGGCCACGTGGCGACGACCTCGAGCGCGTCGTCGAACGCGTCCGGATCGCGGAGCGCGGCGATCTCGCCCAACGCCTTCAGGCGAAGCTGGTTGTTTCGGTTTCGCTGCACGCAGGTGAGCAGGAACCTGCGCCGGAGCTCCTTCGCCTGATCGTGCTGGAGCATCGCCTTGGCACGGCGCCAGTTGTTCTGGGTCACCCGGGCGCCGGCGAGCGCGGCCCACGCGTGCTGCTCGGAGTAGTTCAGGTACTCGACCGCGATCCGCCACAGCTCGCGCTCCAGCACCGTGAGACGGCGCTCGGGATCGGCCGACACCGGCACCACCCGGCGCTCGACCCTGACTCGGCGCCCCCGGCCCCGGCGCACGGGCCCGACGACGATCGCCCCGCCGCGATAGACGTCGCGGTCGAGCAGGCTGTGAAGAGTGACGATCGTCTCGTCGCTGGTGGTCGCGGGGTGGACGAAGTCGATCACGAGGCCCGCCTCCTTCTCGGGCGCCCGGCGGGTGACGCGGCCAACGCGCTGCTGGTAGACGCGACGCGACGCGGTCGGCGCGAGATGCATGCAGATCGTCGCCCGCGGCGAGTTCCAGCCCTCGGCAAGGAGCATCGCGTTGCAGAGCACGTCGACCGCGCCGCGCTCGAACGCCGCCAGGATCTCGGCGAGCTCCCGTTTCGGCGTCTCGCCCGAGACGGCCCGGGCATTGATGCCGGCGGCCTGGAAGGCGACCGCGACGTTGTTCGCGTGCCGCACGCCGGCCGTGTAGACGACCCCGGGGACGCGCCTGAACCGTGACCGGTAGAGGTCGGCGACCGCGACGTTGAAGGGCTCTTGGTCGAGGAGCTTGGCCAGCTCTTCCTGGTCGAAGTCTTGGTCCACCTCGCCGCGACGAAGAGGGACCTTTGCGATCGTCCTCACGCCCGGGCCGGGCGGGATTCTGATGCACCGAAGCGGCGCGATCACCCCCCGGCGGGCGGCCTGGGCAAGGTCGAAGCGCGAGGTCTGGGTGGGGAAGAGGTCGGCGACGTGGCGTGCGATCAGCGCGCCCGTCGCGGTCATCCCGATGAACACCGGCTCGGGCCAGCGGCGGATGCACGTGCTGGTCTTCTCGCCGAGCGCCGTGTGCGCCTCGTCGCAGATCACGATCGCGTAGGCGTTCGAGATCCGGCTCGCGTTGCGCACGAACCACTGGTAGGTCTCGACCGTGACCGGACCGTAGGGGTGGTCGGAGCCGTCGAGGAGCGGGGGCGAGAGGCGGTCCTTGTAGCCGCGCTCCGAGATCTCGCCGATGAACTGGTCCACGAGGTTTCGCCGGTGGGTGAGGATCAAGACGCCGCCGGTGCGGGATCCCTCGACGAACCCGAGCGCGGCCACCGTCTTGCCGGAGCCGGTCGCGTGCTCGAACCAGAACCGGCGGCTCGCGCCGGGATCCTCCGCGGCCTCGGCGACGAGCAACTCCTCGTCCCCCGCGGGCTCCTCCCAGTCCTGGGGCTCCTCGTCCGCGTCGAGCTCCTCGTCCCCTTCCTCCTCGGCGACCGCCACCTCGGCGCCGTTCGGACCGTTCGGCCCCTGACCGTCGTTGGCCTCGACGCCCTCGGCCCCGGGCCGGTCGGTGCCGGAGAGCCCTGCCGCGGGGAGCCCGGCGCCGTTCGATGAGTCTGGGACGGGGGACTCCTCGAGCTCGGCGATGAGGGCCGCGAGGGTGCCCGAGAGGACGTCGACCTGGTGCTCGGTGAGCTCGGCGCCGTCGGCGAGCAACACCGGCTCCGTCGAGAGCAGCCGCTCCAGTCCCAAGAGCAGCGAGTAGCTCTGCCGCCACCCCGGCGTCGGCGCGTCGTGGCCGGCCTCGATCTCGTCGAGCGCGGCCTCGACCGCACGCCGGCGGGCGCTCCCCGGGGCCAGGTCGGCGATCGTCTCGCCGTCGAGCAGGATCGGCTCGCGCGTGAACTCGCGTACGCGCTCGAGCTGATCCTCCGGGATCGGCCTCGCCGTGGCTGCGGCAGCTTCGACTGATTTGGCCATGAGAAATTCTCTGAGCGTCTCGCGCTCCGCGACTGGCACGCGGGCGCGCTGTAAGCTCGCCGGAGGCGCGCCGGTCCGCTCGTGGTGTTCCCCTCTTGACGAGCCGGCGGTTCCCCCGCGGTCCAGGTCTACGTGGACCGAGACATAATTAAACCACCGCGCTGAATTTCATGGGGCGAAGCTGGGCTTTCACGGCCGGGGCCGGCCGGATTGCGGCAGGGATCGCACTCGCGATCGCGACGGCGGCATTGATCGCGGCCGGGGCAGCGGGGTGTGGGAGCGGCTCCGGCTCTGCGGGCGACAGCCCGAAGGCGCCCGACTACGAGGTCGCCCTCGCCGGCGCGCCGAAGCCACTCGCGGATCTCTACGGTCAGGGAGGCCGGCTCCTGTCCGGTGGCGTCCCCGCGTTCGAGCGGCGGATCGCCGAGCTGCGCGGGCACCCGATCGTCGTCAACAAGTGGGCGTCCTGGTGCGGGCCGTGCCGGGAGGAGTTCCCGTTCCTCCAGCGCCTCTCCGCCAAGCTCGGCAAGCGGGTCGCGTTCCTCGGGGTCGACTCGAACGACTCCCACGCCGCCGCCGAGACCTTCCTCGGCGAGTTCCCGGTTCCCTACCCGAGCTACAGCGATCCCGAGCAGGGCATCGCAAGGTTCATCGCGGCGACGATCGGCTTTCCCTCCACGGCCTTCTACGACTCGAGCGGCCATCGCGTGTTCGTCAAGCAGGGGCAGTACGCGAGCGAGGCGGCGCTGGCCGCCGACATCCGCCGTTATGCCCGTTAGGACGAGGGACGAGGTCACGGATCGCGCGTGTTGACCCGCCGCCACGTGGGCGCCCGAACCCGGGGACACCGGAGGCGCAGCCGAGGATGTCGCCGGAGTTGCTCGGGGAGCATAATTTGGGCATGAGGGGCCGCCGGCTCCGCAGCTGGATCTCGACCGCGTTCGTCTTCGCAGGAGCGGCGACGGCGATCTCTCCGGCGCTGGCCCAGACGCCCCCGACGGATTCCCAGGGGGGGATCGCGTACTCGATCCAGCTCCAGGCGACGATCGATCCGGCGACCCAGAAGTGGATCTCGAGCGCCCTCGACGACGCGAAGAGCGAGGGCGCGAAGCTGGCGATCATCAGGCTCGACACGCCCGGCGGTCTCTCGGACTCGATGCGCTCGATCATCGAGGACATGGGCTCCGCGCCGCTCCCGGTGGTCGTCTACGTCTACCCGAACAACGCGCGTGCGGGCTCGGCCGGCGCCTATATCACGGAGGCTGCCGACGTCGCCGCCATGTACCCGGTCAGCAACATCGGCTCGGCGACTCCGATCGCGATCGGACCGGGGGGCGAGAGCCAGGACCTGGCGCGAAAGATCAAGAACGACGCCGCGGCGTCCATGCGCGCCCTGGCCGCCGCCCATGGGCGCAACCCCAAGCTGGCCCAGCTCCTGGTCACGAAGGCGAAGAACTTGACCGCCACCGAGGCGAAGCGGGCCGGGCTGATCGACCTGATCGCCCCGAGTCAGGAGAGCCTCGTTCGCGAGCTCGACGGCTTCCACGTCAAAGGGCCGAAGGCGCAGACGCTCCACACGGCGGGTCTGCGGATCGAGAACCACGACATGCCGCTCCAGTATCAGCTCCTGGAGATCCTCGTCAACCCGAACGTCTCCTATCTCCTGATCCTCCTGGGCCTCGTCGGCCTCGGGATCGAGCTCTTCAGCCCCGGGCTGATCGTCCCCGGGACGATCGGGGTGATCTCGTTCCTGCTCGGGCTCTACGGCACGGCGCAGCTCCCGGTGACCGTGGCCGGGGTGTTGCTCCTCGTGCTCGGCGTCGCGATGATCGTCGCGGAGGCGCATTTCGGCACCCACGGGCTCCTCGGCGCATCGGGGGTGGTTGCCTTGATCGCCTCCGGGCTGCTCCTCTACGACACCCATACGAGCGCCTTTGAGATCTCGGCCCCGGTGGTGGTTGCGGTCGGCCTCGTGCTGGGAGGTCTGCTCGCGTTTGCGGTCCAGCGGGCGGTCCGCGCGCGCCGTCAACCCACACGCACCGGCTGGGAGGAGCTGCTCGGAGCGATCGGCGAGGTGCGGGAGCCGCTGGATCCGATCGGCCAGGTTTTCGTGCAGGGGGCCCTGTGGCGAGCCCGGGGACCGGATGGGAACGGCGCCGTTCGGCCACTGGAGCGCGGCAGTAGAGTGCTAGTCGAGTCCGTGGAGGGATTGACCCTCCAAGTGCGCGCGGTCGCGGAGATCACCGAGGAGGAGTCCCCGACGCCCAGCGCCGCGGGGCCCTAGGAAAGGAGCGCTGACGTGGGTGTCGCCATCGCGGTAGCCGTTCTCTTGATCCTCATCCTGGTGCTCCTGCTCGCGGCCGGGGTGAGGATCCTTCGCGAGTACGAGCGTGGGGTGATCTTCCGTCTGGGGCGGCTGATCGCCCAGAAGGGCCCGGGGCTGATCTTCCTGATCCCGATCGTCGACCGAATGGTGCGGGTCGATCTGCGGACGGTTACGCTGACCGTTCCGCCGCAGGAGGTGATCTCGAAGGACAACGTCACGGTTCGGGTGAACGCGGTCGCCTACTTCCGGGTCATCAACCCGAACCGGGCGATCACCGAGGTCGAGAACTTCCTCCTCGCCACCTCGCAGATCTCGCAGACGACCCTGCGGTCGGTGCTCGGCAAGGCCGAGCTCGACGCGCTCCTCTCGGAGCGTGAGCGGCTGAACGTCGAGCTCCAGCAGATCATCGACGAACAGACCGAGCCCTGGGGGGTGAAGGTGACGACCGTGGAGGTGAAGGACGTCGAGCTCCCCGCCGACATGCAGCGCGCGATCGCCCGCCAGGCCGAGGCCGAGCGCGAGCGGCGCGCGAAGATCATCTCCGCCGACGGCGAGTTCCAGGCGGCGGAGAAGCTGGGCCAGGCGGCCAACATCATCAGCCGCAACCCCGCCACGCTGCAGCTCCGCTACCTCCAGACGCTGCTGGACATCGGCGTCAACCAGAACTCCACGATCGTCTTCCCGCTCCCGCTCGACATGGTGAAGCCCTTCCTCGGCTACACCGCCGATGAAGACGGCTCCGACTCCTGAGATCCGGATAGACCAGCTCACCGGCCTGCGCGCGATCCTCGCGCCCGGCCGAGCGGAGCGCCCGGACGCGTTCCTCGCCGCGGCGCCACGCGTGAAGGAGGGCGCCGCCGAGGCGTGCCCGTTCTGCGAGGGCCGGGAGGCTCGGACGCCGCCCGAGGTGTGGGCGAAGCGCCCCGCCGGGCGGCCGGCCGATTCGCCCGGGTGGGAGCAGCGCGCGGTGCCGAACCTCTACCCGGTGCTGGCCGAGAGCGACGGAGCCGGGGGTGGTGGCGCGTCAGCGCAGCGCGCCCCGGCCGAGACGGGCCTCGCCAGCTCGGTCGACCCGCTGCGCGCCTCGACGCGGGCGAGGGAGCCGGACCTGTTCGCCTCGATGCCGGCCGACGGGGCGCACGAGGTGATCGTCCACTCCCCTGAGCACGTCACCTCGATGGCCGAGCTCGACGAGGGGCGCTTCGCCGGCGCCGTGGCCGCCTGGCGCGAGCGGATGCGGGCCCACTCCGACGACGCCTCCCTCGTCCAGCTCATCGTCAACGAGGGCCCGGACGCCGGCGCCTCGCTCGAGCACTCGCACGCGCAGCTCTACGCGCTTCGCTTCGTCCCCACCGCGGTCGCGCGCGAGCGCGAGCGGACCTCGGCCTATCACGAGCGAACGATGGGGGGCCATCTGCTCTCCGACGTCGCGGTCGAGGAGGTGCGGCGAAAGGAGCGCCTGGTGGCGATCGACGACGACGCGCTCCTCGTCTGTCCCTGGGCCTCGCGCTCCCCGTTCGAGCTCCGGGTGATCCCCCGCCGTCCGACCGCGTCGTTCGCCGACGACGGCGGTACGGGCACGGCGATGCTCCGGGCCGCGTTCAGCGCCCTCGCCGGCCTCTTCGGATCCTCCCCCCAGCTCAACCTGTGGGTCCGCACCGCGCCCCGCGGAACCGAGGAATTCTGCTGGCACGTCGACATCCTGCCGCGGCTGACGATCCGCGCCGGCTTCGAGCTCGGATCGGGGGTCGAGGTCAACGTCTACCCGCCCGAGCGCGCCGCCCATGACCTGCGGGAGGCACTCGGGCAATAGTCTGGCGGCGCGATGCCCCCCGTGCCGCGCCCGTTTCCGCGCTTCATCGCCGACTCTCCGCAGGAGGGAAGGCCGTACGGCCGCTGGGAGGATCGGCTGGCCGAGGAATTCGCCAAGGCGTGCCGGGGCCACTCTTCCGAGGCCGGCTCCCTACTCGACCGCGAGACCCTGAAGTGGTTCCCCGAGCGAGGCTGGGCCGGGCGCATCTACGTCCCGGCGACGGGGCGGGGCTCCGACCCGGTCGCCAGAGAGGGCGAGGTGGGCGAGTCGGACGAGGCCGGGGAGGCCGCACCCGTCGAGTACTTCGGCTGGGTCTCGTTCGAGCGCCCGGGGGAGGGCGAGCCCGGCCAGCTTCGCGCGAGCGCCGACTTCACCGACGTCACCGCCGAGGACAACCCCGGGTGGAGGATCGACCTCTCCGACGACGTGATCGGAAGCTGGCGGGCGGAGGGCGAGCGGGGCGCCGACATCACTCTGGTCTGGGGGCTGCCGCTGGTTCGCGGCGCGGTCGCGGCCACCGCCGAGCTCGAGGACGAGGTCGTCGACCAGGCGGCGGTCCAGGACGGCCGGTTCACCCTGCTCGCGGTCGACGCGGTGCGGGGCTTCGGCGACGACCTCTTCCTCGAGGTCAAGCTCTGGGACCGAACCCTGCGCGAGATCGCCGCCGAGAGCCTCTACGCCGAGGCGGAGTAGGCGCCGGCACTCATCCTCCGATCGAGAAGGCGGAATTGCCAATCGGGGGTTGCGCCGGCGTCTGATCCCCTCTATGGTCGAACGGGAAGTTTCGGATATTGCTGGCGTCTCGTCCATCCATACCACGCCTCGCTCTCGTGGCACTCGCGTCGCTCGTCGCGGCGGCGCTCTTCGCTGCGCAGGGGACGGCGCGGGCCGCAACCGGCCCCGCTTGGGGCTACAGCGACTTCATCTGGATCTCTCAATTCTGGTATCCGAACAGCCCGCTGACGACCGATGCGCTCCTCCAGGCTTCAAAGGATGACGGCGCGACCATCGATCGCCTGGTCGTCGGCTGGGGCTGGAGCGAGCCCCAGAACGACTCCTACGACTGGCAGAGCGTCGACATCCAATACCGGGCGATGGCGGCCCTGGGCATCCGCCCCGTCGTCACGGTGTACGGGGCACCGGATTGGGCAACGGCGGGCGGTCCCTCCTGCGGCGATTGCGCGAAGCCCCCGAGCTCAACGCACTACGGTGATTGGCAGAGCTTCCTCCAGGCGCTGATCCAACACATGCGGGCGCTCGATGCCCAGTATCCGGGCTTTGCGGGACCCAAGGCGATCGAGGTCTGGAACGAGCCGAACATAAAGCGGTTCTTCTACCCGACGCCCGATGCCGGAGCCTTCGTGCAGCTCCTCAAGCGCGCTCGCCAGGCCGCGACCGCCACCCACTTCACGCAGCCGATCGTTTCCGGAGCGCTCGCACCCAACACCGCGGCCAAACCGGAGGGCGGCTCGCCGCCGAACACCTACCTCAAGTCGATGTACCAGAAGAAGTTCAACAACTACGTCGACGGCATCGGCATCCACCCGAGTCCGACGGGCTCGACGAATCTGACCGCCGACATGAACGGCAATCCGTACTACGGCATCGACACCCTCGACGCGATCCGCAGGCAGAATAGGGACTCCCACCCCTTCTGGATCACCGAGGTCGGCGTCTCGAGCATTCCGTGCGCCGTTCCGAGCTGCAACACGAGCGCCGGGGATCCCAGGGCCGGCGTCAACGGTGATTCGGCCCAGGGCAATGCCCTGGTCGACATGTACAACTCGCTCCTGACCCGCCCGGTGAGCGCCGTCCTCTTCTACGACTTCGAGAACAGTGACCCGCCCAACAGCGGGTACCAGGGCTTCGGGGTCGTCGACACCTCGAGCGGCTCGATCGTCCCAAAGCAGTCGTTCTGCATCCTCGGAACCCAGATCGGGAACGGCAACCCCGGCTACGGCTGTTAGGCGCCCAGGGGGCCGGGGATCGTTCTCGTCAGGTCCTGATTTCCGACTGAGGCGCCCTACTCGCGGACCCGGGCGGCTTCGCGCGCCTCGTCCAGGGTGCCGTACTGCTCGACCCGGGCGATCAGGCCGTCGCGCAGCTCGTAGAGCGTGGTCAGCTCGAGCTCGACCCGCGCGCCGCTCCCGGCCCCGACACCCCACTGTCGACTCGGGACGAGGACGCAATCGCCGGCGTCGATGTACTCCGGGTTTTGAACGCGATACTCGCTGAACGGCTCGAGCCACTCCTTCAGGTATCGAGCCCCGCCGTCCACGCCCCGGTAGAACTCTCCGACGCCGCTGCCGAGACCCGACGCGAGCGTCGTCAGCTCGAGGTGGGGCGAGTAAGCGCGCCCGAGCATCTCGCGAAGCTCCTCGGCATCCCAGTCGACCCCGGCGACGTCGACGCCGTCGAGCGGCGCGAGCACGGAGCGCACGATCTCCACGTTCTCCTGGGACATCGTGCAGAGCCTAGACTGGCGTCGGGCCCCGATAGCTCAGCTGGATAGAGCGACTCCCTCCTAAGGAACCCCGCCCGAGTTTTTCGGATCCCCGGTGGCTTCGAGCGCCTCGGCGCCGGAAGGTTGGACCGCTTAAGTGAAGCTTGAGATGACCAAGCTGCAGCTAGCTAAGCTACGTGGTAGCCGGGGGCGCCTCGAGGTCGCGTTCAGCACCGGATTCTCTACGAGAGGAATACATGGCGCTCCTCATCCTTCCAGTCGCGTTCGTCCTCGGTTTGGTGATCCGCGATGCCCGACGCGCCAGCGTGGCGTGCTCACTGATATGGCTGGCCGCGATGGTGGGGTTATTAGTTGCGAAGCTTGGCGGCGCAGGGGTGTCGCCGTGGGAAGCACTGGTCCTCGCCGTCTGCCTCGCGCCGGCCATTCTGCTTGCGAGGCTCGCGGTTCGTCTGAGGCCCGCAGCGCCCGGGACCTGATCTCGGGCAGAACGCCGCCCGACCCCTAACGTCCAAGCCACGCCCTACGGGTATTTGTTCGGTGGTATTCCGGTTGCGGCGAGGTGTGACCACCCTCCGGCCACTCCGGCTTGTCCGGTGATCAACCCGGTGTTAGGCTCGCGCGGAATACCGTCCCCTCAGGAAAGGACAGCGCGTCGTGGAGCGGCGACCCGAAGTTGAAGACCAGCCACCGCAGGGGCAAACCTCCGGCTTCGAGCCGCCGAGGCTGACCGTGATCGGGACCGTGAAGGAGCTCACGCAAGGCCCCGGGAAGGTGGGCCCTGCCTTCGACGGCGTAAATATGACCGGACCCAGCAACCTCTGAGGTAACGGCTCCCTCCTCCCACACTAGCGTGGGCAGCGACCTCGCTGTCGGTGAAGTGATGGATCCGTTGGGCGACGGATCTATAAGGGCCGATGCCACGGCCGCTCAGAATCGCTCTCAGGCGAGCCGCTTCAGCCCGATGAGCGCTCCCTCGAAAGTTCACTCAGCCAGTTCCGAGGCGGGGAGACCACGTCCGTCAAGTCCGCGTGTCCGGCAGCTTTCGCAAGCCGTCAAGTGGGGTTCGCTACTCCCGGAGCCCGGCGGCTTCGAGGGCCTGGGATCGATCCGCATAACCCTTCCACCGCGCGAGCACCCCGTCTCGGATCGTGTACTCGTGCGCGACCCGATTCTCGACCGGAACGCCACTGCCCTCCCCCCGGGCGGTGACGCGCATGAAGACCAGCACCCGCTCGTCGTCGATCTCGAAGAACCGCTCAGGCTCGAACGTCAGGGAGCGGCCCCAGGGCGCGGTATCCGCAAAAGCGCGACGCCACTCTTCCAGGCCACGGACGACCGGCCCATCGAAGTACAGCGCCGAGAAGTCGAGTTCGACGTTGGGCGCGACAAGCCCCGCGCGGCTGGCCTCTTCGATCCCTGCCGGGGACCAGCCGAACTCGTCGAACATCCGGCGAATCCAGTCCACGTTCTCCTGCGACATCGCCGGCGCAGTATCTCGCTACTCCCGCAGCCCGGCGGCACGTCGATTGTCCCGCTGCAGACGTTGGTTACCGCAGGGTGGTCAGATCGCGTACCCCTGGATAGGGTGCGTGTCTACCTACGACTGCCTTTTGCCGGAGTAAGATGCCGCCCGCGTCAGGAAAAGAGGGAGGAGAATGAGGAGGCTAGATGCGTACCGACACCGCTTCGGACGAATCCACAATCTCTGATGGGGTTGACGAGCGGCCTGGGCAGGAGCCGTTCGAGCCGCCGACGCTAACGGTGCTCGGCTCCGTTCAGGAGCTCACGCAAATAAAGACCGGTTGTGAACCCGAAATGACGGGATTCGCGTTCACGAGCCTCTGCAACTGACTGGGAATGCAGAGACTCGAAGGTAAGCCTCGGGGATCTGCCTGGCACTGATACCTGCAGCGCAACGTCTGTCCAGATAAAACCGGCCTCACGGTCGTTATCTCATCGGCGGGACCTCTCCCCGACGGGGTTCGAGATCGCCATTGGCCTTCTCCGGGGCGATGGCTCCGTGCAGCAGATTCCGCAGAAGGAGTCACTGACCCCGCTCGGTGCGCTCGAGGCCGCGGTTCTGCCCGCGCTCAGGCGCCCGCCATGTCTCGTGAGCTTCTCCGGTGGTCTTGACTCCTCGGTCGTCCTCGGCGCAGCGGTTCGCGCGGCCCGGGGAGCAGGCCTCCCTTTGCCCGTGCCCATCACGCTCCGCTATCCCGACGCGCCGGAAACGGAGGAGGCCGCCTGGCAAGAGCTCGTCGTGCGCCACTTGAATCTAGGTGAGTGGCAGGTACGCCAAGTGACGGACGAGCACGACTTGCTCGGCCCGACGTCTACCGGCGTGCTCCGTCGACACGGCGTGCTGTTTCCCGCCAATGTCTTTGCGAACCGCCCCGTGCTGGAGGCCGCGGATCAGGGTTCTGTCCTCACCGGCTTCGGTGGGGACGAGATCTCGGCCACCTGGTCTTGGCGAGTCCTTGCCGACGCGCTGGCGCGGCGCCGAAAGCCGGTTCCCCGCGACGTTCTGAGGCTTGCCTATGCCGCCGCTCCGCAGGCGATTCGGACAAGCGTGGCGGCGCGCTGGCTGCCGCCACCCTGGCTCCCCTCCTGGGTTCACCCCGACGTACGAAGGGCGGTGGCCGTCCTCCACTCTAGAGAGCGTGCGGCCGAGCCAGTTCGCTGGAGTCGCTGGGTCGAATGGCAGGCAGGTAGACCCGAGATCGCCGCCACGGCTTGGAGCATGGACGTGCTAGCGGCCGACGCAGGGACAAAGGTCTTTCACCCGCTCCTCGATCCGCGTTACCTCGCGGCTCTCGCCTGCCGCGGTGGTCGCTTCGGCTTCGGCAGCCGGCTTTCGCTGATGAAAACCCTGTTCGCGGACGTGATTCCGGCGAAACTGCTCACGAGGTCGCGAAAGGCTGTGTTCGGCCAGGTCTTCTGGCGGTCAGGCAGCCGCGAATTCGCACGCTCCTGGGACGGGAGCGGTGTCGACAAGAACCTGGTGGACGTCGAGACACTACGAGAGGAGTGGCTGAAGCCGAGCCCGCACTTCGGCAGCGCGATGCTCCTGCAATCAGCTTGGCTGTACCGGAACGGCAGCGGGCCCTGATGCTTCAAGGCCACCCCTAGATCGTGTGACGTTCGTGTCCAGGCTTGACGTGCATGCGAACATGTGTTCGTGCGCTGCGACTTCTGCGGGAGCCTTCGACCTCGCTGGGCCTATCCCAATCCGAGGCGGGCAGGAGCGTGCCGCGTGCGAGGAGTGTCGCGAGGCGATCGAGCGGGACGACCGAGAAGGTTGGTGCGCGAGGACGGGCGGTCCGCCTCCTCGCTCCGCTTGCTGCGGATCTGAGCGAGCTCCGCCTTACGTTGAAATCGCGCCAGGTGACCGTACTCGCCACCCATCGCGGCAAAGCCTGGTCACAGACGACGTTTAACAACTGGCGCCGGCGGATCTTCAAGCGATACGCACCAGGCCAGCGTCCATACAGCCTCAGGCACACCTTTGTCAGCCTCCTCATTTATGAGGGGATGAGAGTTCCGGAGGTTGCTCGCCAGGCTGGCCACGGTCCAGAGCTTGTCTACGGACATACGCCCATGTCTGGGAGGAGTTCGACGGTGCGGGCTCCGCTGAATCCTGGATACGCGAAGCCCGACAACAGGTGCTTCTCGACAGGCCGCAAGTGGGGCGCACGGTGCCTGAGATGTACCCGATGCGTACCTCCCGAGCAAACGAGGCGAGCGCTAGCATCGGGTGCAACTGCGCTTGTTCAAGCGCCTGCCCCGATAGCTCAGCTTGGATAGAGCGACTCCCTCCTAAGGAGTAGGCCGCAGGTTCGAATCCTGCTCGGGGCGTTCCGGCTTGCCGGGGATCGCGGGGCGTGACTTATCCGCCGCGGTGGGATCCCTGGTCGCCTCCTCCGAGCACCTGTCGCAGGAAGGCTCGGGTACGGACCGCGGGCGGGATGGTGCCGTCGTAGAGGTCGGCGACGTGGCCGTCGCCGCGCGCGACGTACTGCCGGGAGTCGGGGAACTCGCGGGCGACCAGCTTGCCCTCCCACGGCGAGGTGATGTCGTCGAGCTCGCCCGAGACGACCAGCACGGGAGCCTTCGTGGGGTGCTCCCCCGACGAGATGGGAGGCTCGTACAGGGAGGAGGGCCGCGGCGCGGTGAGGCAGTACTGGTAGAGGGTGTCGGAGGAGAGGCCGACCTCGCGGGACGTGAACGGCTTCAGGAGGTCCGACCGGTAGGTGCGGACCGCGTGCTCGAGCTCGGTTCGGCGCCTCTTCTCGCTCGCGTCCTTCGACCACAGGAGCGGATAGTCGTTGCAGCTGACGACGTCCTCGTCGCTCTTCGAGAAGTGGTGTAGGTGATGCTGGCCGGCCTTCGCCTCGGCGATCAGCGATTTGTAGGGGCCCGCGTCGCCGTGTCGGAGCGCGGTGCCGGCGCGGTCGATGCGCAGATAGGAGCCGGGGACGAAGGTGCCGGCCTCGGCGATCGAGTCGACCACCGGACCGACGCCGCGGGCGCGCTTTCGCAGCCAGTGGGCGAGCTTTCGAAGCCGCTTGCCCGCGTCGCCGGAGCACGACGCCGAGCGCCGGCAGGCGATGGAGATCGCCTTCACTCCCGTCGAGATCAGGGTGGGATACCAAGGGCTCTCGCCGCGAGCGGGGTAGGCGGAGTCGAGGACGAGCGCGTTCAGGGTGCCCGGATGGCGGAAGGCGTACGACTGGGAGAGAAAGGTCCCGTAGGAGTCTCCGTAGAGGGTGATCCGCCCGAGCCCGAGCGCTCGCCGGACGTCGTTGATGTCGTCGGCGGCGGCCGAGGTCCGGTACGCGTCGAAGCGCGGCCCAAGCTTCCGGGCGCATTGCGAGAACGCGATCCACTCGGGCGCCCGGCCGCGCTGCAGGTCGGGACAGTCGAGGGCTCCGGAGCGCCCGGTGCCGCGCATGTCGACGGTGACCAGCTCGCGGCGGCGAAGCAGCGAACCGAAGAGGTTGACGTAGGAGCGCGCCGTCCACGAGCTGGCATAGCCGGGGCCGCCCTCGACGGCGACGATCGCCCCCTTGGAGGGGCGGTGGCGCTGGTCACGGGGGCGCACCGCGAACCCGATCCTGGTCTTGCCGAGCGAGGGGTCCGAGCGCTCGAGCGGCACGCGCATCGCCCCGCAGAGCATCTTCGGCGGTGTCGGCACCGAGGTGCATGGACGCAGGTCGGCGAGGCCCAGCGACGGCACCCGGTACGCGGGCTGGGCCTGATCGCCACCGCCGCATCCGGCGCCCGCAAGGGCCGCTCCGACGAGCCCGGCGAGCGCGGCGCCCCGGGACGTGCGCCGCCACACGCGCCGTGGGCAGCCGACGAGCCTCATCCCGAAGACGGTAACCCCTTCCTCGGGCCTTCCGGAGAGCTTCAGCGCGTTGCCGCCGCGTAACGCGCGTCACGGTTTCGGGACTACTCGCAGATGCCCTCCTTCGGTGGTCTCCTGATCGTCGTCGCGGTGGCGTTCGCTGCCCCGTTCGTCCTCGGGTTCTTTCCCGGGCTTCGGCTGCCGTCGGTGGTCCTGGAGATCGTCGCCGGGATCGTCATCGGCCCATCGGTGCTCGGGATCGTCCACGTGGACCAGTCGATCTCGGTGATCTCGGTGATCGGCCTCGCGTTCCTCCTCTTCCTCGCCGGGTTGGAGATCGACTTCGGGAAGCTGCGCGGGCAGGTGCTGCGGCTGACGCTGATCGGGTTCGTGGTCTCGTTCGCGGTCGCGGTCGCGGCGGCGCTGCTGCTCAAGGCGACCGGCCTGATCGAGACGCCGTTGCTCGTGGCGATCATCCTCTGCGCGACCTCGCTCGGCGTGCTGGTGCCCGTCCTCAAGGACGCCGGGGAGATCTCCTCGAAGTTCGGTCAGCTGATCATCGCCGCCGGGACGATCGCCGACTTCGGCGCCGTGATCCTGCTCTCGATCTTCTTCTCGGGGGAGGGAAGCGTCGGCTCGACCCTGCTTCTGATCGGCGGGCTGGTGCTGCTGGGGGTGGTCGTGCTCATCGTCGTCATGGGGGCCGAGCGCTCGATGGCGATCCGCTCCGACCTTCTGCGCCTCCAGGACACGACCGCCCAGATCCGCGTTCGCGGGGCCGTGGTCCTCTTGGTCGGGTTCGCGGCGATCGCCGACAAGCTCGGGCTCGAGTCGATCCTCGGAGCGTTCATGGCGGGCGCGGTCCTCTCGCTGCTCGACCGCGACCAGCAGATGACCCACCCCGAGTTTCGGCGAAAGCTCGAGGCGGTGGGCTTCGGCGTCTTCATCCCGGTCTTCTTCGTCACCAGCGGCGTCAAGTACGACCTGAACGCCCTCACCGCCAGCGCCTCGAACGTGATCATGGTGCCGATCTTCCTCGCCGCCCTGATGGCCGTGCGGGGACTGCCGGCGCTGCTCTACCGGCGGCTTCTCGACAATCGCCGAACGGCGGTCGCGGGACTGATGCAGGCGACCTCACTTCCGTTCATCGTCGCCGCGACGGCGATCGGGCAGGACCTCGGGCTGCTGACCGCGGCCGAGGGCGCCGCCCTCATCGGCGCCGGCCTCCTGTCGGTACTCCTCTTCCCGATCATCGGCCTCTCGCTCTTGCGAGGGACAACGCCGCCCACCTCGCGGGAGGCGCCGGATGAGGAGCGCGAGCCGATGATGGCGATGTGATGGTCGGAGCGCTCCCCATCGCATAGACTCGCGCGCGAAAGCGAAGGAGGTCCCTATGCCCCATGCGAGAGCCACCCAGCCCCGCCGTACCGGAAAGTCCAGTGGCCGAAGCACCGGAAGGTCCACGTCGAAGAGAGGCGGGACGCGCCGGAGCACGTCCAAGCAGCCCGCGGCGCTCAAGCGCCTCAACAAGTCGCTCGAGCAGGCCCAGGATGCGCTGAAGTCGCTCAACGTCGGCAAGGAGGCCAGCAAGGGCGCGCGCGATCTCCAACGCGACCTGCAGAAGTTCGTCAGGGATGCTCGAAGCGGGAGCGGCAAGCTGGCGAAGGCCCTCGAGCGCGACATGTCCGCGCTGCAGAAGCGGCTTCCCGGCTCGTCCTCGGGGAGGTCCTCCCGATCGACCGGCGGTCGCAAGCGCGCCACGCGCTCGACCGCGTCCCGCTCGACCGCCGCCCGCAAGGGCGCCCGGCGCTCGACGGCGTCCAAGCGCACCACGAGCAGCCGGAGCGGCAGCAGCAGTAGGAGCACCGCGCGCCGCTCGACCTCGCGCGCTCGCTCGAGGTAGCGACGAGGGACGCGCCCCGGCGCCTCGGCGTCGCGTTGCTCCCGCTCGCGGTCGCGATCTGCGGCTGCGGCGGGGGAGGCGCCACGCCGTCGACGACGTCGGCGCACGAGGTCGCGCAGATGCTCCCGAAGCTCCCTCCGGGATGGAGGGCGCACCGCGACCGGGTGATCGGCTACGCGATCGGGGTGCCGCCCGGTTGGCAGCTCCATTCCAGCGCGCAGAGAGTTCTGATCCGCTCGCCCGATCACCTGGTGTCGGTGACCCTCGCCGTCGATCGAAACGGCGACGCACTCGAGCTGCCCACCCGCCGGTTCGCGACCCGCGCGCTGGCCGCGCTGCCGGGCTTCCGCGCTCCCCTCCAGCCCGGAAAGCCGAACTCGTTCGGCGGCACCCCACTGAACGCGGTGGAGACGTCGGCCACGGGCACGACCGAGAAGCGGAAGCTGCGCGAGAGCGCGACCGTCGTCGTCCTACGCCAGGACGCCGCCGTCAACTACACCGCGGCGATCGTGTCCAACGCCGAGCGCGCGTCGGCGGCGATCGATCGAGCGTTCGCCCGGAAGATGATCACGACGCTCCGCGACCAACCGGTGGAGACGAGCGTCGCGCCGTGAACGCGCGGCGGACTCGGGTCCGGTGGGGCTGGCAGGGCGATCGAGCGAGGGTTGAGCGCTTTTGGGGTCTCTAGACCCCCAAATCCTTCAAACCTTGGGGCGCAGTCGGCCGGCCGCCGCACTCAGGTGCGGTCGGGGCGGTCCGGGTAGAGCTCGTCGACCGTGACCAGCGCCTGGAAGGGCGCGTCGGCGGCCGCGGCGATCGCCTCCCCGCCGCCGGCGAGTCGATCGACGACGCAGAGCGTGGCGGCGATCTCGAGGCCCTCCTCGCGAACGCGCTCGATGGCCGCGACGGTGGAGCCGCCCGTGGTCACGGTGTCCTCGACCACGAGGCACCGCGCGCCCGGCTCGACCGGTCCCTCGACCCAGCGCTGCAGGCCGTGCTCCTTTCGCTCCTTGCGGACGAAGAACCCGACCAGGCCGTCGCCGCCCGGGGTTGCGATCGCCGCACAGGCGAGGGGGATCGCCGCCATCACCGGCCCCCCGACCGCCGTCGCCCCGGCGGTGGCGGCCGCCGCGGCGATCAGCTCGCCCGCGGCCCTGAAGCCCGCCGGGCGCAGGAGCGCACGGCGCGCGTCGACGTA
>DATGAF010000030.1:0-22043 GCA_035313645.1 Solirubrobacterales bacterium | reverse complement strand
AGCGGGCCGCCACACCGAAGCGAACCGCGACCTCGATTGGGACGGTTGCTACAACGTCCGCGACCTCGGCGGCCTGGTCACCGCCGACGGGCGTAGGACCCGCACGGGCGCGATCGTCCGCGCCGACGACCTGGCCCGGTTGACCGGCGCCGGCTGGGCGGCGCTCGAGGCCCACGGGGTCCGGACGATCGTGGACCTGAGGAACGACGAGGAGCTCGGTTCCGAGGCCGCGCCTCGTCCTGCCTGGCTGACGACGGTACGCGTTCCGCTCGACGACGTGGAGGACGAGGAGTTCTGGGAGCGGTGCTGGGCGAACGACCTCGACGGAAGCCCGCTGTATTACGGACCGTTCCTCGATCGCAAGCCGGAGCGGTGTGCGGCAGCGATCGCCGCGATCGCCCGCGCCGAACCGGGCGGCGTTGTCATTCACTGCGGCGGCGGCCGCGACCGCACCGGGCTGATCAGCCTGCTCGTCCTGGCCCTGGTCGGGGTCACGCCCGAGGAGATCGTCTCGGACTACGAGCTCAGCAACGTGCGCCTGCGCCGGTGCTGGGCCGAGCACGGCGAGCCGGATCAAGCGGCCGAGATCGCGTGGATCCTCACACGAAGGAACACCTCCTCCCGCGCCCTCCTCCTCGAGATCCTCGCGTCGCTCGAGGTCGACCGGTACCTGACGGAGGCCGGACTCGGCGAACACGAGCTGGCCGCCGTGCGGGTCCGCCTCATGGGGTCGGAGTGACGCCGCGGATCACGGACGCCAATCGCCGCTGGTGGACGCTCGCGGGTGGTTGCACGGGCCTCTTCGTCCTGATGCTCGACTCGACGATCGTCGCGCTGGCGCTTCCCTCGATCAAGGGCGACATCGGCGCGTCGGCGAGCGGCCTGCAATGGGTGATGAACGGCTATCTGCTGGTGATCGCCGCCCTGGTCGTGACGGCCGGTCGGATCGGCGACATCTACGGCCGTCGCGCCGTGTTCACGATCGGACTGGCGATCTTCGCAGCCGGCTCCGTGGTCTCGGGCGCGTCCGGAACCGAGGTGGCGCTGGTCGCCGGCAGGGTCGTCCAGGGGATCGGCGCCGCGGCCATGCTGCCGCTCTCGCTGGCGATCGTCAGCGACGCGTTCCCGCCGGGCCAGCAGGCCAGGGCGCTCGGGATCTGGGCCGCCGTCTCCGCTCTGGCGCTGGCCGTGGGGCCGCTCGTCGGCGGCCTGCTCATCGACGTCGATTGGCGACTGATCTTCTGGATCAACGTGCCGATCCTCGCGATCGGAGTCTGGATCACGGTCGTCGCTGTGGCCGAGACGCGCGACGAGAGCGCCGCCCACCGGCTCGACCTCGCCGGCCTCCTCGTTCTCGCGGCCGGCCTGATCGCGATCGTGCTCCCCCTGGTCGAATCCAGCGCTTGGGGGCTCGGGTCGGCGCGAAGCCTCGTCATCCTGGGGGTGGGAGCGGCGCTCATGGTCGCCTTCTGGTTCGTCGAGCATCGGGTCGAGCAGCCGATCGTCGAGTTCCCGCTGTTTCGCAACGGGCCCTACTTCGGCGCCACGGCGGCGGCCTTCGGCCTGGTCGGCGCCTACTGGAGCCTGATCTTCTTCCAGCCGCAGTACCTCGAGTCCGGACTCGGCCACTCGGCGACCGCCACCGGCCTCCTGATCCTCCCCATCACGGTGCCGATGATCGTGATCTCGCCGCTGGCCGGCCGGCTGATCGCGCGCTTCGGCGCCCGTGGCCTGATGACCGCGGGGATGCTCTGCGCCGTCGGTGGCCTCGTCTTCCTGACGCGGATCTCGCAGACGTCGGGCTACGGCCTGGTGCTGCCGGGCTACCTGCTCTTCGGGTTGGCGCTCGGCCTCGTCTACGCGCCGATGTCGACGGCCGCGATGGTGGCGATGCCGCGCGAGAAGGCGGGGATCGCCTCGGGTGTCTTGGGGATGAACCGCGTGATGGCGGGGGCGCTGGCCCTCGCCATGACGGGGGCCGTCTTCCACGGCGTGCGCGACGATCATTCCTTTTCCGTCGCGATCGCGTCGTCGAACTGGGTCCTCGTCGGCCTGGTCGCGGTCGGGGCGATCCTCACCTGGGCCTTCGTCCGCTCGGCGCCGTCGACGCCGACCGAGACGGCGCTCGCAGGCTCGGCGCCGCCGGCCGAGCTCCCCCATCACCGCCGCTTCCACCTCTAGACGAGTGACTCCACGGCTCGTGCGCCCGTGCGTCCGCCAGGCCATGGAATAACCCATCCGGGGGCCCCGCGAGGACTACCCTGGTCTCATGGCATCGCGCCCACGGGCCGCGGCGGAACCGGTCGCCCCGTTCGACATCGAGCGAGCGGCGGAGTTGATCTCCGGGCAGGTTCGCGAGACGCCTCTCCTGGAGGCCGGCGAGCTCGGACGCCGGATCGGCGCGCCGGCGGTGCTCAAGGCCGAGTGCCTCCAGCTCACCGGATCGTTCAAGGTCCGGGGCGTCTTCCACAAGATGGGCCGCCTCGACCGCGCGGCGCTGGATCGCGGCGTGGTCGCCGCGAGCGCCGGCAACCACGCTCAGGCCGTGGCCCTCGCCGCCGATCGCCTATCGAGCCGAGCGGACCTGTTCATGCCGGTGGAGGCGCCGCTCGCCAAGGTCGCGGCGGTGAGGGGGTACGGAGGGGAGGTCCACCTCGTCGAGGGCTCCTACGAGGAGGCCGCGGAGGCCGCCGCCGAATTCGCGGAGCGCGAGTCCCGAACCCTGGTGGTGGCGTTCGACGACCGCGAGATCGTCGCCGGGCAGGGCACCGTGGGGCTCGAGCTGGCGGAGCAGGCGCCCGCCGTGCGCACTGTCGTGGTGCCGCTGGGGGGCGGCGGCCTGGCCGCCGGAATCGCGATCGCGCTCAAGTCGAGGATCCCCGAGGCGAGGGTGATCGGGGTCCAGGCCGAGGGCTGTGCCCCATACATCGACTCGCTGGCCGCCCACCGGCCGATCGGCGCGCGTTCGGCGAGCACGATCTGCGACGGGATCGCCATCAAGCGCCCGGGCGAGCTCACGCTTCCACTGGTCGAGCGGCACCTCGATGGGATCGCGACCGTGTCCGACGACGAGGTCGCCGAGGCGATGGTGCTGCTGCTCGAGCGCTCGAAGCTGGTGGTCGAGGGCGCCGGAGCGGTCGGCGTCGCGGCGCTGCTGACCGGCAAGGTGAAGCCCGCCGACGACGGACCGACGTGCGCGGTGCTCTCGGGCGGCAACGTCGACGCCTCGCTCCTGGCCGAGTGCATCCGCCTCGGGGAGACGGCGGCCGGGCGCCGGATCGTCGTCTGGACCGTGGTTCCGGACCGTCCGGGCGCGCTCGCCGCCCTGCTGCGCGTGGTCGCCGAGCAGGGCGCCAACGTTATGGACGTGGAGCACATCCGAGAGGGAGTCGACCTCCACGTTCGAGAGACGGCGATCGAGCTCGTCCTCCAGACCGACGGCCCCGACCACGGCGATCGGATCCTCGCGGCGATCCGCGCCGAGGGGTTCTCCGCTCGCTTCGAGCGCTAGGCGCGTCGTTCCTCTGCCCTACGCCCAGGTCGCTAGCCGCCCGCCGAGGCGGATACCGCAGGATGTACCTCCCCGAGGCAGGACGGGTCCTCGAAGCATGATCGCGAATCCGGGTACGTTCCCGAGGTGGCCCCTGTGATCGGTGAGCTCCGCGACTACCTCGCCGCGATCAGCGACCTGGGCCGGGCCCGGGCGCTCCTGGCCTGGGACGAGCGCACGCAGATGCCCCCCGGGGGCGCGGCGGCCCGCGCCGAGCAGGTCGCGACACTCGCCCGCGTCCGCCACGAGCGCCTGATCGCCGACGAGCTCGGCCGTCTCCTCGACGGGGCGGCCACCGAGACGTCGGGCCTCCCGTACGACTCCGACGAGGCAAGCCTGGTGCGGGTTGCCCGCCGCGAGTGGGAGAAGGCACGCCTCGTCCCATCCGAGCTCCGCGCCGAGATCACCCGGCAGTCATCGCTCGCCGAGCACGCCTGGGTCGCGGCCAGGGAAAGCTCGGACTTCTCCGCGTTCCTGCCGTATCTCGAGCGAAACGTCGAGCTTCGCCGCCGCTACGGCGCCTGCTTCGAGGGGTTCGACGGCTTCACGCATCCGTACGACCCCCTGCTCGATGACTTCGAGCCCGGGATGACGACCCAGGAGGCCTCGACGATCCTCGATGAGCTTCGCGACGGCGTCCGTCCGCTCGTTGCGGCGGTCTCCGAGCGCGGCGAACCGGTGGACGATTCCTGCCTTCACGGGACGTTTCCGCTCGAGGCGCAGGAGCGCTTCTCGCGGGAGGTGGTCGCGGGCCTGCCGCTTCCCGAGGACGCCTATCGGGTCGATCCGACGATCCATCCGTTCGCGAGCGCGATCTCGTCGTCGGACATCCGGATCACGACCCGCTTCGACGAGTCCTACATCGGCACCGCCCTCTGGGCGCTGGTCCACGAGGCCGGACACGGGATGTACGAGAACGGCGTCCCGCCCGAGCTCGAGCGCTCGCCGCTCGGGAGTCCCGCCTCGCTCGGCTTCCACGAGTCCCAGAGCAGGCTGTGGGAGAACTGGGTGGCGCGCTCCCGCCCCTATCTGGCGGCGCTCGCTCCGCGGCTTCGCGAGCTGTTCCCGGAGCACTTCGCGGACGTGGACGCCGACCAGCTCTACCGCGCCGCGAACAGGATCAAGCCCTCCCTGATCCGCGTCGAGGCCGACCAGGTCACGTACAACCTCCACATCGTGTTGCGGTTCGAGCTCGAGCTCGAGATCTTCGAGGGCCGTCTGGAGCTCTCCGCCCTGCCCGAGGCTTGGAACGCTCGGATGAGCGAGTACCTCGGCGTGGCGGTGCCCGATGATGCCGGCGGCGTGCTGCAGGACGTCCACTGGGCGGCGGGAGCGTTCGGCTACTTCCCGACCTACTCGCTGGGCAACCTGGTCGCCGCCCAGATCTGGGACGCCGCGCTGGAGGACATGCCCGATCTGGATGAGAGGATCGCCCGGGGCGATCTGGTGACTCTTCACGGCTGGCTTCGCGAGCGCCTCTACCGGCACGGCAACAAGTTCATGCCCAAGGAGCTGATCGAGCGGGTCGTCGGCGGTCCGATCGACGTGTCGCCGTACCTCCGCCAGCTCAACGAGCGCGCTGCCGAGATCTACGGCATCTAGTCGGCGACGGCGGGGCCCCGGCCGTCGCTGGTCGAGTTCCGTTGTCATTGTCGTCGGAACTCGACCAGCGACGAGGGGAGGGCGCGATCGCGTCGGGCGGGCTTCCTAACCTGCGGGGATGGCCCGACGCGAGACCGAGTTCGCGTGCCAGGCGTGCGGCCACGTCGCGCTCGCCTGGACCGGTCGCTGCCCGGGCTGTGGCGAGTGGAACAGCCTGGTCGAGGCGATCCGGAGCGAGCCGTCCGCTCGGAGGCGCGGCGCGGGGCCCTCGCGGCACCGTGGCCGCGCGGAGCGAGCCGTCCCCCTGCGCGACGTCGAGTCCCCGGGACACGATCGCCTCGCCACCGGGATCGCCGAGTTCGATCGGGTGCTCGGCGGCGGCCTGGTCCCGGGCTCGCTGGTGCTGCTCGGCGGGTCGCCCGGGATCGGCAAGAGCACGCTCACGGGGATGGCGCTCGGGAACCTGGTTGCCGCGCGGCGGAGGGTCCTCTACGTGTCAGGCGAGGAGTCCACGGCGCAGGTCCGGCTGCGCGCCGAGCGGCTCGGCGAACGAGCCCTCGCGGTGCCCGCCCTGGCGGAGACCTCCGTCGAGGCGCTCCTCGCCGCCCTCGAGTCGGAGCGGCCCCATGCCTGCGTGATCGACTCGGTCCAAACCCTCCACTCCGAGGGGATGACCGGCGCGCCGGGCTCCGTGGGCCAGGTCCGCGAGGCGGCCGGCGCGATCATGGAGCTCGCGAAGCGCCTCGATATCGCGGTGGTCTTGGTCGGGCACGTGACCAAGGACGGTGCGGTGGCCGGGCCGCGGGTCCTGGAGCACCTGGTCGACTGCGTGCTCCTGTTCGAAGGCGAGCGCGAGCGAAGCTTCCGGACGCTGCGGGCGCTCAAGAACCGCTTCGGGGCGACCAGCGAGGTGGGAGTGTTCGAGATGCGCTCCGGCGGGCTGGTCGAGGTTGCCGATCCGTCGGCGCGCTTCGTCTCGGAGGCGAGCGACGCCCCGGGTTCGTGCGTGCTCTCCGCGATGGAGGGAACGCGCCCGCTCCTGGTGGAGGTCCAGGCGCTCGTCGCCCCGACCGAGATCGTCCCGCCCCGCCGGGTGGTCACCGGAATCGACCGCAATCGCCTCGCGATGGTGCTCGCCGTGCTCGCCCGCCACGGCGGCGCCACGTCACTGGCCTCCGCGGACGTGTTCGTGAACATCGCGGGCGGGGTGCGAGTGGAGGAGCCGGGTGCCGACCTGGCGGTGGCCCTCGCGCTGATCTCCGCTCAGCGCGGCGAGCCGCTGGAGGGGGGTGGCGGCAAGCCGCTCGCGTGCTTCGGAGAGCTCGGCCTGACCGGAGAGCTCCGTTTCGTCGCCCATCCGGAGCGCCGAGTGGCGGAGGCGCTCAAGTTCGGGCTGGGGCCAGTGCACGGACCGGAGGCGGGCGAGCCTCTCGAGGGGCTCGTCTCCGCGTCGACGCTCCGGGCGGCCCTCGCCCCGTCGTTCGGCGCCCGGAAGATCCGCCGCGCGGCCTGAGCCGGGCGAGCGGACTGGGCTTGACATTCGCCAATCCGACCTCTCCACACGGGATTCGGCGGTCCGCCCGGAGCAGGGGCTTTTTGCCATCATGGCTCGCGAGATGCCTTCACACGTCGGGGATGAGTTGCACGACCTAGAGGCCCGACTCGACCCCCGGCTCCTCCGGGCGCTCGACATGGTCGCGCCGGGGACGGCGCTCCGCGAGGGAATCGACAACATCATCCACTCGCGCACCGGCGGGCTGATCCTGATCGCCGAGGCCGACGAGGTCTCGTTCCTCTTCAGCGGCGGGATCAAGCTCGACATCGACTACACGCCGGGTCTCCTCTACCAGGTCGCGAAGATGGACGGCGCGATCGTCCTGGAGCCCGCGGCCCGCAAGATCTGCTGGGCGAACGTGCAGCTCATGCCGGACCCGACGATCCTCTCGATGGAGACCGGCACCCGGCACCGCACCGCGGAGCGCGTCTCGAAGCAGACCAAGGCGCTGGTGATCGCCATCTCGCAGCGCCGCGACGTCGTCTCGCTCTACGTCGAGGGGATCAAGTACGTCCTCCAGGACATCCCGACGGTGCTCTCGAAGGCGAACCAGGGGCTCGCCACGCTCGAGAAGTACCGCGCCCGCCTCGACCAGGTCTCGGCTCGGCTCACTGGACTCGAGTTTCTCGGCGGCTGCACGCTCCACGACGTGCTCCTCGTCCTCCAGCGGGCGGAGCTCGTCACCCGGATGGCGGCGGAGGTCGAGCGCTACATCATCGAGCTCGGTACCGAGGGGCGGCTGATCGAGATGCAGCTAGAGGAGACCGTCACCGGCGTGATGGCCGAGCGCGCCGCCCTGGTTCGCGACTACGGGGTGGTCGACTCCGAGGAGCAGCTCGAGCGAACCCTGTCCGAGCTTGCCGCGCTGCCGCACCAGGAGCTGCTCGACTTCGGCCGCCTCGCCGAGCTCCTCGGCTACGACCGAAAGACGAGCACGATCGACTTCGCGGTGACGCCTCGCGGCTACCGGGCGCTGTCCCGGATTCCGCGGCTGCCGCGCCTCGTGATCCAGAAGATCGTCCAGCGTTTCGGTGACCTCGATGCGATCGTCAGCGTGACGGAGGAGGACCTGGAGTCCGTGGATGGCGTCGGCGCCGCCCGGGCAAGGGAGATTCGCGAGGGTCTTCGGACCCTTCAGGAGGTCGACATCATCGACCGCTATCCGTGAACCGACGGGCGCTCGAGCGACCGTCCCGACCAAAAGGAGACCGAAATTCCTGAGCTAGCCATCGAGGAAGCGACAGACGTCGAGCACGAGCTCGGCCCCGTCGAGTGCACATTCGAGGTCGACGACAACGTCGTCTATCCGCACCACGGGGCTGGCGTCGTGCTCAAGAAGGAGACCAAGGACCTCCTGGGTGAGAAGCGGGACTACCTGACGATCAAGATCCTGCACAACGACATGACGGTGATGGTGCCCTGCGAGAACGCCAACCGCGCCGGGCTGCGCCGCGTGATCGACGGCGACGAGGTCAAGAAGGTGATCGACGTGCTCACCGGCGAGGTCTCGGAGATGCCAAAGAACTGGAACCGGCGCTTCAAGCACAATCGCGAGAAGATCAAGACGGGGGACATCTTCGAGCTCGCCGAGGTTGTGCGCAACCTGGCGATTCGCGAGTGGGAGAAGGGCCTCTCCACCGGCGAGAAGCAGATGTACACGCGAGCGAAGAAGATCCTCGCATCGGAGTTCATGTACGCGCTCGGCAAGGACGAGGAGGGCGCCGAGGCGTACCTGGACGAGCTCCTGGAGGAGCGCTTCGGCGCCAAGGCGTCTGCCTGAACGCCCAGCAGCCGCAGCCGTCATCGCGGCCGCCGGCTCCGGCGAGCGACTCGGAGCCGGCGGCCCGAAGGCCTTCACGGAGGTCGCCGGCCGTCCGCTGATCGACTGGTCGCTCGAGGCGTTCCGGAACGCGCAGACGATCGGTCCGGTGGTCGTGGTGGTTCCCCCCGGCCACGAGCGAGCTCTGGGCGACGGCGTGGTCACGGTGGTCGGCGGCGAGCACCGCTCCGAGTCGGTCGCCGCGGGACTGGAGCGGGTGGAGGACGAGCTGGTCGCCGTCCACGACGCGGCTCGTCCTCTCCTGACCTCCGAGCTGATCGACGAGATGGTCGAGAAGCTCGCCGCGCGGCCGGAC
Organism: Solirubrobacterales bacterium; assembly: GCA_035313645.1. GTDB lineage: Bacteria > Actinomycetota > Thermoleophilia > Solirubrobacterales > 70-9 > AC-56. The sequence continues at coordinate 13,201 of DATGAF010000030.1, read as the reverse complement.
GCCGCTGCGGTGATCGCCGCGGCGCCGCTCACCGACACCGTGAAGCGGGCACGCGAACCGCGTCCGCCGCGGGGCGATTTCCCACGTGGCGGCCCGACGGTCGCTCAGACCGTGAGCCGCGACCACCTCTGGGCGGCGCAGACCCCGCAGGTCTTCAGGGCCTCCGCCCTCCGCGAAGCGCTCGACGCCGACCCGCAGCGCATCGCCGCCGCCACCGACGACGCGATGCTGGTCGAGAAGGCGGGGGGCAAGGTCCTGATCCACCCTTCGTCCGTTGAGAACCTGAAGATCACCACGCCCCTCGATCTGCGGATCGCGGAGCTGCTCCTCGCGGACCGCGGCGGCTGACCGCCCGGAGGGCGGTCCCGCGGAACCGCGATCGCGGCGAGTAGGGCCCCCACTCCGCGCCGGACATCACCCCGAGATCCAAACTTTCGCGTCTCGCGTCGCGGGGGTGGACGGCAGGCGCGGAAGTTGGGGCGGGGCCGGATAGCGCGAAGTTGGGGCGGGGTCTGTCTTACCCGACCTCTCTCAGCGCCTCAGCAGCACCCAGACCAGGGCGGCGGCGAACCCGATCTGCCCGAACGCGAGAGCGGTGCCGAAGTTCGCCGCGCCCGCGGCGGCCGCGATCGCGCTCGCGGCCGCGAACGCGCCGAGCATGAGCGCGAGGTCTGCGAGCGTTGGGCGCACGCCGGGGAGCCTAGATGAGTGATTCCGGGCCGCCGTGGCACATGGCGCTAGCCTGGGCCGCCGTGCTGACCGACTATCACCTTCACCTGCGGGCCGACGACGACCTCGAGCCGGGGGAGCAACACGCGTTCACGACCGAGAACGTCGATCGCTATCTGGCGGCCGCGGACGAGGCGGGGATCTCGGAGATCGGCTGCTCCGAGCACGTCTACAGGTTCACGCAGGCGCTCGACATCTGGCGCCACGCGTTCTGGGAGGAGTACGCGCGGGACGACCTCGACGCCTACTGCGAGTTCGTCCGCACGACGCCGCTGCGCCTGGGTATCGAGCTCGACTTCGTGCCCGGAGCGGAGGACCGCGCGCGAAACCTGGTCGAGGCTCGCGACTTCGACTACGTGATCGGGTCGGTCCACTTCATCGGTGACCGCGCGGTGGACGACGAGGACTGGGACGTCTGGGAGGAGCGCGGCGACCCCGACCAGATCTGGCGCCGTTACTTCGAGACGCTGGCGGAGGCGGCGCGGAGCGGCCTCTTCGACATCCTCGCGCATCCGGACCTGGTCAAGGTCTGGGGACGGTCGCGGCCGCGGCCGGATCGCGATCCGCGCTTCTACTACGAACCGGCCGTGGAGGCGATCGCCGAGACGGGGGTGGCGGTCGAGGTCTCGACGGCGGGGCTTCGCAAGCCGGTCGGCGAGATCTATCCGGCGCCCGACTTCGCGGCGATGTGCGTCGAGGCCGGGGCGGCGTTCGCCCTCTCATCCGATGCGCATGCGCCGCGCGACGTCGGCCACGCGTACGAGCAGGCGGTGGAGACGATGCGCGATTGCGGCATCGAGCGGATCGCCGTGTTCGAGCGCCGCGAGCGACGCCTGGAGGCACTCGGATGATCCGCGTCGGGATCGGCTACGACGTCCACCGGTTCGCGGCGGGCCGCCCCCTCGTCCTGGGCGGAGTCGAGATCCCCCACGAGCTCGGGCTCGAGGGTCACTCCGACGCCGACGTCCTCACGCACGCCGTGATCGACGCGTTGCTGGGCGCCGCCGGGCTCGGCGACCTCGGCACCCTGTTCCCCCCCGAGGAGGAGGAGTGGCGCGACGCCCACTCGCTCGACCTGCTCCGAGTCGCGATCGGAAACCTCCACGGGAGGGTGGTCAACGTCGACGCGACACTGATCTGCGAGGAGCCGCGGATCTCGGGCCACCGCTCCGAGATCGAGCGCGGGCTCGCCGAGGCGCTCTCGGCCTCGGTGAGCGTGAAGGCGACGACCAACGAGGGCATGGGCTGGATCGGAAGGGGCGAGGGGATGGCCTGCGTGGCGGTGGCGCTGGTTGACCTCGCCTAGTACCGGGTAAATAACCTTGCGGAGTGGTCCGCTCGCTTGCCGGCAAGCTTCCCACCGAAATCGTGACGGGTCCCCTCGGCTACATGGGCCGCCGCGTCAAGCTCGGGCCGCTCGGGGCACTGAGCGAGGTCCCCTTCAACATCAAGACCCTGACCGAGGCGGGGGTCATCCGCCCGGTTCGGCCCGACCGGCTCGCCCAGATGCTCAGTGTCCTGGCGCGGTGGGGCGCATCGCCGGCAGCCGGGATCGCGACAGCCGCGATCAACCGTCCCGACGACCCGATGATCGAGGACGAGGCCGGATCGCTCAGCTTCGAGGAGGTCCACAGGCGCTCGAACGCGATCGCCCGAGGCCTGGCCTCGGCGGACGTGGGCGAGGGCGACGGGGTGGCGATCATGTGTCGCAACCACCGCGGGTTCGTCGAGGCGACGCTGGCGGTCTCGAAGCTCGGCGCCAACGGCCTCTACATGAACACCGCCTTCGCGGCACCGCAGCTCGCCGATGTGATCGAGCGCGAGGAGCCCGAGGCGCTGGTGTACGACGAGGAGTTCGGCGACCTGCTCGGAAAGGCACGCGAGGCCGGCGAGGAGACGGGACTGAGCCGCTTCATCGCCTGGTCCGAGAACGGCGAGAGCGGGGACACCACCCTCGAAGAGCTGGTCTCCTCCAACGACGACGGCGACCTCGACCCGCCGAGCGAGTCGAGCCGCTTCGTGATCCTGACCTCGGGGACGACCGGGACGCCGAAGGGCGCCCAGCGGGGCCAGCCGGACACCCTCAGCCCGCTGGCGGCGATGTTCTCGAAGATCCCGCTGCGCGCCGAGGAGCGGATGATGATCGCGGCGCCGCTGTTCCACTCGTGGGGCTTCGCCCACCTGCTTCTCGGGCTCGCCCTCACCTCGACCTACGTCCTGCTGCGAAAGTTCGACCCGGAGGAGACGCTTCGCGCCACCGAGGAGAGCGGGGCCACGGTGCTCGTGGTCGTGCCGGTGATGATGCAGCGGATCCTCGAGCTTCCCCAGGAGACGCTCGACAAGTACGACCTCCCCGATCTGCGCGTGACGGCGGCGAGCGGGTCGGCGCTGCCCGGGGAGCTGGCGAACAAGTGGATGGACACGTTCGGCGAGAACCTCTACAACCTCTACGGCTCGACCGAGGTCGCCTGGGCGACGATCGCCACGCCCGAGGACCTGCGCGCCGCGCCCGGCACTGCGGGCCGCCCACCGCGCGGTACCCGCGTTCGGATCGTCGACGAGGACGGCAAGGACCTCGAGCCGGGCAAGACCGGACGGGTGTTCGTCGGCAACGAGATGGCGTTCGAGGGCTACACGGGGGGCGGCGGCAAGGACGAGCTCGACGGACTGCTCTCATCCGGCGACGTCGGTCACTTCGACGACGATGGGCGCCTGTTCATCGACGGGCGCGACGACGAGATGATCGTCTCCGGCGGCGAGAACGTGTTCCCGCGCGAGGTCGAGGACCTGCTGTCCGATCACGACCAGGTCAAGGAGGTCGCGGTGATCGGCGTCGACGACGAGCAGTACGGTCAGCGCCTGAAGGCCTTCGTGGTCACCGCCGAGGGCGGCGACCTGAGCGAGGACGAGGTGAAGTCCCACGTGAAGTCGAACCTCGCCGGCTACAAGGTCCCGCGCGAGGTGCAGTTCCTCGACTCGCTGCCTCGCAACGCCACCGGCAAGGTCCTCAAGCGCGAGCTCACCTGAGCGTTCGCGGCCCGATTTCGGCCGCGTTTCCCCTGCTCGGACGGGGGTAGGGAGCGAGGGAGATCGACTGAGGAGGTGTTCGAGATGCCACCCCGTGGTGTGAAGAAGGGCACGAAGCGGGCCCGCCAATACGAGCACGTCAAGCGAAGCGAGAAGAGCCAGGGGCGATCCGAGCGGCGCGCGAAGGAGATCGCGGCCCGCACGGTGCAGAAGGAGCGGGCGCGCTCGGGCGAGTCGCGGCAGCGCTCCAGGACCTCGACCCGAGACATCTCCTCGGGCCGGCGGGGTGGAAAGCGCTCGGGCCGCCCGGGCCCGCGTGGCCGCACCCGCGAGCAGCTCTACAACGAGGCCAAGAAGCTCAACATCGAGGGCCGCTCGCGCATGAGCAAGCGCCAGCTGCAGACGGCCGTCGACAACAAGAAGCACTGAGCGAATAACTCCGCCGAGATCCTCCGCTTTGCCTCTGCTCTCGGCGGGCTCGGGTGAGACGAGGCGGCAGGTCACACGCCTGACCCGCGACTGGGTTGCTGGCTCAGGCGGGGGCGGGCTGGCGGCGGCGCTCAGCCTCTGCGCGCATGCGCTCGAGCTCAACCTGCCGCTTCAGCTGGCGTAGGGACCGCCGCAGGTGACCGCGTAGCTGCGGGGCCGCGACGAGCTCCGCCAGCCAGCCCGTGATCCCGGCCCCGGCGACGCCGTAGGCAAACCGAAGCTCGACCCTCGCGCGCCCGTCCGGCAGCTCGCGAATCCGCCACCGGCCGCGTTGGTCGACGCCGAGGACCGAGCTCCACGCCATGTCGCAGTCCGGGTCCCACTCGACGACCTCGATCAGGCCGCCGACCTCGGCCGAGCCGACCCTGATGAGCATCCGGTAGCGGGCCCCGAGGCCGGTGCGCCGCTCGCCGTCGACCTCCCAGCGGGTGATCCCCGACATGAAGTGCAGGTAGTTGGAGGGCTCGGTGACGTAGTCCCAGACGAGCCGCCTGGGCGCTGAGATCACAATCGACTCGTTCAGCCTCATCGGTCCGCTCCCCCTCACCCGATCAGCGGAAGCCGCCGCTCCGCGGCGAGGGTGTCCAGCGCGTTCTGCATCACCGTGGTCACGTGGTCGTAGACCTCGTCGAGATCCGGGTCCGGGCCGAACTCCTCGGCGACGTCGATCGGAGGCAGCACCTCGATCGTGATCTTGGAGGGCAGGGGGATGTGACCGACCAGATCGCCGACGTTGAGCCCCCACGGGACCGCGATCGAGATGGGCAGCACCTTGAGCCTGAAGCGCCGATCGAGCCCGAGCGCCTGTGCGAGCCAGGCTCCCCGGCTCAGGAACAGGGCCGTCTCCTGACCGCCGATCGAGACCACCGGGACGATGGGCACCCCGGCCTTGAGCGCCAGGCGGATGAACCCCTTGCGGCCCGCGAAGTCGACGGTATGCCGCTCCCAGGTCGGCCGGTGGACCTCCCAGTCTCCGCCGGGGTAGACGAGGACCGCGGCGCCGGAGTCGAGCGCGCGCTCGGAGTTCTCAGGCGATGCGGGCACGGTGCCGTATGGCCGCAGGATGCGGCCGACCGGGAAGGCCAGGACCAGGTTGTGCGCTAGTTGGTAGAAGGCCCGCTGGACGCCGAAGTAGGTGTAGAAGGCGAGCGTGAACAGGAAGGTGTCGGGCGGCACGTTGCCGCCGGAGTGGTTCCCGACGAGGAGCGCCGCGCCCTCCTCGGGCACGTTGCCCATGTTGCGAACCTCCCCCCGGAACCAAAGCGTCGTCAGGAGCCAGGTCAGCGGAAGGTTCTCGCGGATGTAGTCGGGGTCGCGGTCGTCGAGGTCCGCGGTCAGGCTTCGCTGGACCCGGCGGGCGACGCGCCCGGCGAGCCCCCCGGCCGCGCTCTGGCCCGCCCGGGCGAGGCCGCCTCCAGCCCGGGCCAAATCCCCGCCGATCCGCGCGAGCTCACCGAGCGACGTGAGCCGACCGTGGACCGCGCCGTTCCCGCTCACGGCGTCCGGCCCGCCGTTTCGCTTCGCCCTCCCGGCGAAGGTCGTCTGGTCTGCCACGCGGCGATTCTAGGTGCTGGGAAGAGTCGGTTCGCCGGTCGGTCAGGCCCCCGCCTCGGCCAGCTGGGTCGCCGGCGGGAAGCCCGACCGGGCTCGCGAAGCGGATCCGCGATGCTCCTCGATGTGAGCGCGGATCAGACGGTTGGCGCGCTCGGGCAACTCGACCTGGGGCACGTGCCCGCACTCGGGCAACACGACGCAGCCGGCGTGAGGGAGGGCGTCGGCGACGTGCCTCGAGAACGACGCCGGGACGATCCGGTCGCTGTCCCCCCAGATGAACAGCGCCGGCGGACGCAGGCCGCGAAGCCGGGTCCACAGGCCGCGCTCGCCGTGGGGAGCGTCGAGGTAGATGTTTCGAGCCGCGGCGAAGAACGCGATTCGCGCCGATCGCGAGCGGTACGTGCGGCAGAACTCGTCCGCCGCGATGTCGGCCGCCGCGGGATCGAGCCGTTCGGGACGCGCGAACAGGTTCCAGAAGTGCTCGCGGACCCTCGCCGCTCGCAGCGCGTGGGGGATCGCCGCGAGCTCGGGCCTGATCAGCTTCACGAGCGGAACGAGCTCGCGGCGGCGCAGGAAGGCGAGCGCGGGGGAGAGCAGGGACAGGCTGTCGACGCGGTCCGGATCGGTCATCGCGACCTCGAGCGCGATCCGACCACCCATGGAGTTCCCGACCAGGTGGCCGCGCTCGATCGACATCGCCTCCATGTAGTCGAGGGTGGCGCGGGCGAAATAGCGCGCGTCGTAGGCGGCGCGGGCGGGCTTCGACGACGACCCGAACCCCGGGAGGTCGATCGCGTGGACGGTGTGCTCGGGGGTGAGCGCGGAGACGGTCTCGAAGAACGAGGTCTTGTTCGATCCCAGGCCGTGGAGACAGATCACCTGCTCGGGGCCGTGTCCCCCGATCAGGCTCGAGATCGTCGCCCTGGGCGTCTCGACCTCGGTGACCCGCAGGAGCGGTGGCCGGCCCCCCGAGAGGCGAAACAGCCCCTCGAAGCCAAGCGCGAGGTCGAGGTCGCCGCGCGCGTACAAGCGGCGCTGGGCGAACGCGTCGAGGCCCGAGAGGCGCCCGTCTCGGAGCGCGAGCCAGGTCGCGGCGTCCGTGCCGATGATGACGTCCGGGTCCCCGACCGGCGAGGGCCGAACGTCACAGCGCTCGCCCCGGATCCGGACCTCCCAGATCCTGCCGACGTCCCCGAGCCGTACCTGGTAGGTCGCCCGAAACCCGGCCCGGGCGCCGAGATACCGGGAGGGGAGGGAGGCGAATGCCTCCTCGACCCGCCCGAGGCGCCGATCCTTCAGCGAAAGGGACCCCATCGGATCGCGCCACGTTACCGGCCCTCCCGGCCACCGAGCCCGACCGCGCGCGCCGTTTCCCGCAAATAGCATCATCGACGCGATGCCCGAGGTTCGAATTCGAGACACCCTGAGCGGCCGGCTCCGCCCCCTCGAGCCGCGCGAGCCGCCGCTCGTCGGCATCTACGCCTGCGGCCCGACCGTCTACTCCAGGATCCACGTGGGCAATGCGCGCCCCTACGCGATCTTCATGCTGCTGCGCCGGCTGCTCGAGCGGCTCGGATACGAGCCGAGGCTGGCGATCAACGTCACCGACATCAACGACAAGATCTACGCCGCCGCCGGGGAGGCGGGGGAGCCGTCGGAGACATTCGCGGCTCGCATGACCCGCGCCTACTTCGAGGACACCGACCGGCTGGGGCTGGGCCGCCCGGACGACGAGCCGCTCGCCTCGGAGACGATCGGCGAGATCGTCGCCTTGATCGAGGCGCTGATCGAGAGCGGTCACGCCTACGAGTCCGGCGGGGACGTCTACTTCAGGGTTCGGAGCTTTCCGGCGTACGGCCGGCTCTCCAATCGCGACCCTGCCGACATGGACCAGGGCGAGGAGGCGGGCACCGAATCGCTCAAGGAGGACCACCTCGACTTCGCGCTGTGGAAGGGACGCAAGCCCGACGAGGACAGCGCCTGGCCCTCACCGTGGGGGGAGGGACGCCCGGGCTGGCACATCGAGTGCTCGGCGATGGCCGAGAAGCTCCTCGGCGTCGACTTCGCGATCCACGGCGGCGGCGCCGACCTGATCTTCCCCCACCATGAGAACGAGATCGCCCAGACCGAGGCGGCGCGGGGCCTTCCCCTCGCGCGGGTATGGATGCACAACGGCATGGTCCGGATGGCCGAAGAGAAGATGTCGAAGTCGCTCGGGAACATCTTCCAGCTCTCCGAGGCGCTCGATCGCTACGGGCGCGAGGCCGTGGTCGCCTACCTGGTCTCGGGTCACTACCGCCAGCCGCTCGAGTTCTCCGAGCAGGCGCTCGAGGACGCCGCCGCCAGGGTGGAGCGAATCCGGAACTACGTGCTCGAGCTGCCAGGCGAGGACGAGGACGGGATGGACGAGTTCGCGAACGAGCGCCGCGACGCGTTCGTCGAGGCGCTTCTCGACGACTTCAACACCCCCCGGGCCCTGGCCGCGCTCTACGAGCTGATCGCGGAGGGAAACCGGCGTTCACTTCCAGGCGCCCGCGCGGCGCTCGAGGAGATGCTTCCGTTGCTCGGCCTCGAGTCGCTCCTCGTGCCCGCCGAGGCACCGGACCCGGAGGCCGAGAGCCTGATGGGCGAGCGCGAGGCGGCGCGGGCCGAGCGCGACTTCGAGCGGGCTGACCGGATTCGGAACGAGCTCGCCTCGCGAGGCTACGAGGTTCGCGACACTCCCCAGGGACCGCGCCTCGTCCGCCGGACCTAGGGGATGGCGGGCGCCGCGCCGCCGAAACGTCGACCGGCCGAGGTGGTCTACGGCCGCCGCCCCGTCGCCGAGGCCAGGCGCGGCCGCCGCCGGGTCCGTCGCGTGTGGACGAGCTCCGACCTTCCGGCGCCGGAGCTGACCCGGCTCGCCGGCTCCCCGGACCACCAGGGGATCGTCGCCGAGGTCGATCCATTCCCCTACGCGGACCCCCGCGAGCTCCTCGAGCGTCCCGACGGGCTACTGGTGGCGCTCGATCAGGTCCAGGATCCGCGCAACCTGGGCGCCGTCTGCCGCTCGGCGGAGGCCGCCGGCGCGGACGGGGTCGTGATCCCGTCGCGGCGGGCGGCGGCCGTGACCGCGGTGGCCTGCAAGGCCTCGGCCGGCGCGGTCGAGCACCTCCCGGTGGCGCGGGTTCCGAACCTCGCCGATTGGCTCGCGACGGCGAAGGAGGCCGGGGCCTGGGTGTACGGGGGGGAGGCCGGCGCGGCGACCCCCCACGATCGCGCCGACCTGACCGGGAAGGTCGTCCTGGTCCTGGGGAGCGAGGGCGGAGGTCTGCGGCGACGGGTCGCGGCCGGCTGCGACCTGCTGATCTCGGTTCCGGTCCGGGGCCGTGTCGCCTCGCTCAACGTCGCCGCGGCGGCCGCGGTGCTCCTGTTCGAAGCGGCGCGCCAGCGGGCCGCGAGTCCCTAGTCCGCGACGCCGCGGCGTGGCCGCGAACCCATAGCGGCGGCAGCGGACGGAACCACGGCGCTGCAACGGAGCGTGCAGTTTCGCGGCGGCGGGGTTGACAAAAGAACGCTCACGTGCGTAGACTTGGCACATAAGGGTGAACTAAAGGTCGAGTTATGGCCCGTCGATCACCCAAGGAGAGGGCGCCCAGGGGAGGTACGGGCGCCACGGTTTCCGACTCGAACGGAGGAATCTGTGGCCGTACCGACCCCCACTCAAGAGTTCGTCGCGGTCGCGTCCGCCGCCCCCATGGCGGCGCCGGCGCGCCGAACAGAAGCTCAACCTGAGCTTGAGGACTCGTACCTGGTCGCGCTCGCGAAGCGCGGCAGCGCCGACGCCTACGACCGGATCGTGAAGCGGTACCGCGGCTTCGTGCGCCTGAAGTCGTCGTCGTACTTCATGCTCGGCGGAGACGCCGACGACCTGATCCAGGAGGGCCTCCTCGGCCTGTACAAGGCGATCCGCGACTATCGCTCTGACCGCGAGTCGAGCTTTCGCAACTTCGCCGAGCTGTGCATAACGCGCCAGATCATCACCGCGGTGAAGACCGCGAGCCGCAACAAGCACGCCCCGCTCAACCAGTACGTCTCCTTCGCCCAGACCCCGGCCGGGGCCGGCGACTCGGAGACGACCCTCGAGGAGGTGCTGCCCGGGCCCGGGAGCGAGGACCCGTCGGAGCGGGTGATCGCGACCGAGGAGCTCCAGAGCCTCGTCTCGTGCCTGTCGAGCGTCCTCTCGGAGCTCGAGAGCCGCGTCCTGTCGCTCTACCTCGACGGCCACTCCTACGAGGCGATCGGAGAGCGCCTGGAGTGCGACACGAAGACGGTGGACAACGCTCTCCAGCGCGTCAAGCGCAAGGTCAGCCTCCACCTCGCCTCGCGCGAGGTGCAGATCATCTAGCGCGCCGATGCCGGCTGGGTAGAGCCGACAGCCGCACTTCGCACCCACCCCCAACCCATCCAGTCGTACCGACAGGTCGGCACATTTAGGTGGGTAGCCGGCAGGGCGATGACGGGCTACGGAAGGAGCCTCCGGGCCCACTCGATGTGCCGTGCTCGGCCGGAAACCGTTTCGTGGGGGGCTCGGACGCGCCTATCCTCCCTGCGAACTGCCCGGGTAGCTCAACTGGTGGAGCAGTGCTCTTGTAAAGCACAGGCTGCGGGTTCGAGTCCCGCCCCGGGCTCTTTGACGCATGGGGAGCGCGACTTCACCTGGCGCGACGCGGAGCGGACGATCGTCTTCCGAGAGGCCGCATTCGGAGACGCCCCCGAGATCGTGGCGGACGGCCCCTGGGAGGGGTTCGAGCTCCTGACGACGCCGCGAGCGCTCGGCGCCGTTCCGCTCGAGCTTGCCGAGCGCTCGGCGGCCGTTCACCAGGTGCCGGGCGGGCCGGTGCCGGGGGCCGCCGCGGCGATCATCGACGAGGTGCGCAGCCCCAGCCTGGTTGCGCTCGGCGGAGGACGCGTGATCGATGTCGCCAAGGCGATCGCGGCCGTCCGCGGCGGGCGGGTCTGCGCGCTCGCGACGACGCTCTCCGGCGCGGAGATGACGGCCACCCATCGCCTGCCCGCGGGCCATGAAGAGGAGGCCCCCCACCTGGTGCGGCCGGCGCTGGTGATCGCCGATCCGCGCGAGATGACGACCCTGCAAGATGGGCGCCTTCGGGCCAGCGCGATGAACGCGCTCGCCCACGGCGCCGAGGCGCTATACGCGCCGCTAGCGAATCCGGTGGCGACGCTCGCCGCGCTGCGGGGCGCGGAGTCGATCGCGGGCGCGCTCGACCAGCCGCGCGGGCGCCGCGACCGGGCCGCCCTCGCGCTCGGCTCGATCCTCTGCGCGTACGGGCTCGACTCCACCGGCTATGCGCTGCACCACGTCGTCTCGCAGACGCTCGTCCGAACGCTGGAGACGCCGCACGCGGAGACCAACGCGACCCTCCTCCCGCACACGATGAGGGCGATGCGCTCGCGCGCTCCCGAGGCGATCGAGGCACTCGCCGCCGCGCTCGGAACGACCGCGGGCAGGATCGGCTCGCGGATCACGAAGCTCGGCGGCAGCAAGCGGCGGTTGCGGGACCTCGGCGCCGACGAGCGCCGAATCGAGCCGGCGCTCGACGGCATCCTCGCGCGCGCCGAGCTCGCCAACACGCCCGATCCGCCGAACCGCTCCGAGCTTCGCCGTCTGATCGAGAGCGCCTGGTAGGCCCGCGGCGCGAGCCCGGCTCGCAGGACCGGGATCACGCCAGTAACGCCGCGCGCCCGCGCGTGTACGGATCTCCATGGACGAGGGCGCGCGGGGCTCCGCGGCTCCGCGCACTGACGACGTGATCTCAGAGGAGCGCTTTCAGCGCTACCACGCGTATGCGCGGGAGCACGGCGTCAACCGCATCCTGTACGGACTGGCGCGGCTCGTCCTGGAGCCGGCGTTCTTCGTCTGGCTGCGCCTCTCGCGCACCGGGCGCGAGCACCTGCGCGGGATCAGGGGCGGGCTGATCGTGACCTCCAACCACCGGAGCTTCCTCGACCCGTTCGTGATCGGCGTGACGCTGCCGTGGCGGCGCCCGATGCAGTACGTGGCCAAGGTGGAGCTCTTCGAGCGCCGCTGGCAGGGTTGGCTCCTCTCGCGGGTCGGGGCCTTTCCGATCCGCCGCGGACAATCCGACGAGACCGCGATGGAGACGGCGAGGCTGGCGCTCGCCCGCGGCGGGACGATCTGCATCTTCCCCGAGGGGACGCGTATCCGATCGGGATCGCTCGCCACGCCGAAGCGAGGAGTCGGGCGCCTGGCGCTCGAGACGGGCGCCGCCGTGGTGCCGATCGCCGTCCACGGCTCCGAGCACGTGCGCCGGGGCTGGCGGATTCGGCCCCGCAAGGTGGGCATGCGGGTTGGGCGGTCGATGACCTTTCCGCGCACCGAGCATCCATCCCCGGCCCTCGCGGCCACGGTCACGGCCCGCATCTGGCCCAACGTTGAGCTCCAATGGGAGTGGCTCGGCGGGCTGCCGCCGCTCCGCAAGGCGGCCGTCATCGGCGCCGGGAGCTGGGGCACAGCCGTCGCGGTGCTCCTCGCCCGCGGCGGGATCGACGTCCAGCTCGGGACGCGCAACGAGGAGAAGGCGACCGAGATCGCCGCCAGGCGGGAGAACCCGCGCTACCTGCCCGGGGTCGCCCTGCCCCCTGGCATCTCCGTGAAGCGCGCCGCCGACATCGAGCTCGCCGGGGTCGATCTCGTCTGCCTCGCGGTGCCGTCGGCCGCCCTGCCCCCGGTCGTCGGCTCGCTGGGCGACCGCATCGGCTCGCGCGCCGCGGTGCTCCTGCTCACCAAGGGGCTCACCGCCCCGCTCGGACAGCTTCCCAGCGAGTACGTGGGTGAGCGGATTCGCGCGCGCGCAATCGCCTCGCTCGGGGGCCCGGCGCACGCGCGGGAGGCCGCGGCCGGCATGGCGGCGCTCGTCCTCGGCACCGAGGACTCGAACCTCCGAGCGCAGCTCGGCGAGATCTTCGATCGCGCCGGGCTCGTCTGCGAGCGAAGCAGCGACGTCGTCGGGGTGGAGATGGCCGGCGCCGCGAAGAACGCGGCGGCGATGGCGGCCGCGGCGGCGGAGTCCCACGGGCTCAATGCGGCCGGGATCGCGGCGGCGACGATCTGGCGCGAGTGCGTCGACTACGCGCTCGCGCGCGGCGCCCGCCTCGAGACCTTCACGGGCCTCGCGGGCGTCGGCGACCTCACGGCGACGGTCCTCGCGCCCGGGAGCCGAAACCGGCGCGCGGGGGAGCTGCTCGGGGCCGGGGTCCCCGCGGAGCAGATCCCAGCGAAGATCGGGCAGGCCTCCGAGGGCCTCGATTCGGTGCCGTTGATCGCCGAGGCGACGCGGCGGGACGGGATCGAGGCCCCGGGCCTCGAGGGGCTCGCGGC
>DATGAF010000029.1:0-4224 GCA_035313645.1 Solirubrobacterales bacterium | reverse complement strand
GTCAACTCGGTGAACCCGTACCGGATCGAGGGGCAGAAGACGGCCGCCTTCGAGGTCTGCGACGAGCTGTCGGAGCCGCCGGACTCCCTCGCCATCCCGGTGGGCAACGCGGGCAACATCACGGCGTGGTGGCGCGGGTTCAGCGAGTACGGCGCCGCACCGGTCCTGTACGGGTTTCAGGCCGAGGGCGCCGCGCCGCTGGTCCGTGGTGAGCCGGTGGCTGACCCGAAGACGATCGCCTCCGCGATCCGGATCGGCAATCCCGCGCGCTGGGAGGAGGCCATGGGGGCGGTGACCAGCTCGCGCGGGCGGATCGCCGCCGTCTCCGACGACCAGATCCTCGATGCGTACCGGCTCCTGGCCTCGCTGGAGGGAGTTTTCTGCGAGCCCGCCTCAGCCGCCTCGGTCGCCGGGATCCTCGCCCACGGCCTGCCGGGCCCCGACGGGCGCGATCCCCCGTCCTCCGTGGTCTGCGTGCTCACCGGTCACGGCCTCAAGGACCCCGACACGGCGCTCGGCAAGGCGCCGCCCGTCGTCGGTTGCGAGGCGGAGGTCGAAGCGGTGGAGAGGGCGGTCTTCGATTGAGCGGCGTTGGAGGTAACCTCCTCGCGGCGATGCACCGATAGGGGGCGCGAGAATGTCGGTGCGCGATTTCGAGGCAGGGTTCATGCGACTGTGGCACAGCACAGGCTCGAAGACGCGAGTCGCTGCGCTGCTCGCCACGTTCGCCTCCGCCTCGATGGCTCCCGGCGCCGCCTTGGCCTCGGCCCCCCACGAGCCCCTCGGACGGGCCGGAATCGTCGTCCACACCGCGCGGTCGACGCGTCATGTTCGAGCGTTCTGGACCCCGGCCCGGATTCAGGCCGCCCGCCCGCTTCCGGCGGTTCGAATTTCTCGAGCGCGGAGTCGAGGCGTCGCGCCGGCGCCGACCGGCGTCGCTCCCGCTCCGGGCTACGTGCCTCCGGCGGGGCCGCGGGCCACTTCGGCGTCCCGCGCCGGATCGGCGGTGGAGGCCTCCGACACCGGCAACCCCACTCACTATCCGTACAGCGCCAACGGGCTCATCTACGGCGACTACCACCTCGGGGGCCAGGACGAGCTCTACCAGTGCTCGGGGAGCGTCATCAACAGCCTGGCCGGCGACGCCGTTCTCACGGCAGGCCATTGCGTGATCGATCCCGACAGCGGCACCCAAGCCACCCATCTGATGTTCATGCCGGGCTATCGCGACGGGCTGAAGCCGTTCGGCGAATGGCCCGCCTCGGGCTTCGCCACGACGAGCGAATGGGAGAGCGCCGCGGGAACAAACCACTGCTGCGACGAGTCGGGCGACATGGCGATGCTCCAGCTCGAGAGCCGGCCTTCGGATTCGGCCACGGTCCAGAGCGTGGTCGGGGCGCTCGGGATCGGCTTCGGCCAGCCCCGGAACCAGACCTACACCCAGCTCGGCTACCCGGCCGAGCGGCCCTACGACGGCAGCCGGCTGTTCGGGCTGCCGTCGCCGCTCGCGTTCGCCGACAACTCCTACTCGCCCGCGCCGATGGGGATCAAGAGCGACTTCACGCCGGGATCGAGCGGCGGGCCGTGGATCGTGGGATCCGCTCCGGTCGCTCTCTCGATCACCGCCTACTTCTACCGCTTCCCGAAGGACCTCCGCGGCTACATGTTCGGGCCGTACTTCGGCAGCGAGGCGCAATCGCTCTACGGGGCCGTGGGCGGGGGGAGCGCCACGGCGACCTCGACCGCGATCCTGAACGTCTTCTCGATCATCGGCGAGATCGATCACCCGCGCCGGGGGACCGCGACCCTTCAGCTCGTTGTCCCGGGTTCCGGGCGCCTGATCGTCAGCGGGGCGGGAGTGAGGCGGCGCGTCGAGGTCGCGCATCGCGCGGGGCGAGTCAATCTCGCGGTGGCCTCGATCGGAAGGAAGCGTCGGGCCCTCAAGCGGACCGGCTCGACCGAGGTCAACGCCCGGATCCGCTTTCACCCAACGGGCGGCAGGTCGAGGGTCCGTCACCGAAGCGTCACGCTCGTCCGGCGTTCCGGCTGAGACCCGGCCCCCCTCGCCGAGCCCGCGCCGCCGGTCACGTGTTTGGCGCGGTTTCGTGGGAGTAAGCGCGTCACGCGCCGATTCCGATGTCCGACCATGGCCCCGATGCTCGCCGAGCTCCTCGGACTGGTCGCGCCGCCGCGGTGCGCGCTGTGCGCTCGCTCCTGTCTTGCGCCCGAGGTGGTCTGCGATCGCTGCGAGGCGCGGCTGCGGGCGCTTCGCCCCCGCTTCGTCCGCGCGCCCGGGCTGGACGCCGCCTGGTCGGCGTCCGCGTATGAGGGCCTGACCCGCGAGCTCGTGATGGCGCTCAAGTTCGGCGCCCGGCTCCAGCTCGCCGGTCGCGCGGCGGTCGCGATCGCGGACTCCGCGCCTGCCGATCTGCTCCGCGGGGTCATCGTTCCAGTTCCGGCCGCCCCCGCGCGCCGTCGCCGTCGCGGGTTCGACGCCGCCGAGGAGATCGCCGCCGCGCTCGCCGCGAGTGCCGGGCTCGAGGCTCGCCGGTGCCTCCGTCGCGCGCAGGGAGGCGTCAGGTCGGGCGGCCGCGGGCGGAGCGGCTCGCCGATCCACCGCGCATCGCGCTCCACGGCGCCCCGCCCCAGCGAGCGGTGCTGGTCGACGACGTCCTCACCACCGGCGCCACCGTTCGCGCCTGCGCGGATGCCCTGCGAAGCGGGGGCGCCGAGCGGGTCGTGGCCCTGACCTTCGCCGCCTCGGGTGGGGAGGGCACTGCGATCCCCGCGGGGTCGCAAATCGACTTGGCGCGGAGCGATCGGCGGCGTAGGATTCTGCGTGAGGCCGGCACTCGAGGAGAGGGGTGAGCGTGCGGATCGACGTCAGGGGACGGAACACCGAGGTCACCGACGAGCTTCGACGTCACGTGGAGAAGCGCTTCGCGCGCATCGGCAGGCAGGTGTCCGATCTCGCGGTCCTGGAGGTCGAGTTGAGCGAGGAGCGAAACCCGTCGATCGCCGACAGCCAGATCGCCGAAGCCACCCTCCATCTGAAGCGCACCACGCTGCGCGGACGGGAGGCGTCGCCCGAGATGCTGCACTCCATTCACGAGGTCGCCGAGGACCTGCGCCGCCAGGTGAAGCGACACCGCGAGAAGCGGCGAAAGCGCCACCAGACCCGCCGCCTGATGGACAGCCTCCGCCGCGGCGAAGCCTAGGCCGGGTATCCCCCGTCCCTGGTCGAGTCGCGTTGTCATCGTCGTCGCAACTCGACCAGCGACGCGTGAGTCGCCGGCCCGGGCGCTCGCTACCCTGAGGGCTCGTGGCCAAGGGACTGATTGACCGTGCGCTGCGCCTCGGCGAGGGGCGGCAGTTCAAGGAGTACGAGCGACGGGTCGCCTCGATCAATCGGATCGAGCCCGAGATGGAGCTGCTCGAGGACGCCGAGATCCGCACCGAGGCGGACAAGCTTCGAGAGCGCGCGAAGGGCGGCGAATCGCTCGACGACCTGCTTCCGGAGGCGTTCGCGATGTGCCGCGAGGCCGCGCGCCGGACGCTTGGTCAGCGGCACTTCGACGTCCAGCTGATCGGCGGGATGGTGCTCCACGACGGGTCGATCGCCGAGATGAAGACCGGCGAGGGAAAGACGCTCACCGCGACCCTGTCGGTGTTCCTCAACTCGCTCGCGGGCGATCCCGTTCACCTGGTCACCGTGAACGACTACCTCGCCCGCCGCGACGCCGAGTGGATGGCCCCGATTTACGACGCGCTCGGCGTCTCGGTCGGCGCGATCCAGTCGGGCTACGACCACGCGCAGCGGCAGCAGGCGTACGCCTGCGACGTCGTCTACGGGACCAACTCCGAGTTCGGCTTCGACTACCTGCGCGACAACATGGCGCCCATGCTCGAGCACTGCGTGCAGCGCGAGTACTCCTACGCGATCGTCGACGAGGTCGACAACATCCTGATCGACGAGGCGCGCACGCCGCTGATCATCTCCGGCGCCCCGGAGGCCGCGGCCGACCTCTACTACACGTTCGCTCGGCTCGCGAAGCAGCTCACCGGCGTGCCCGCGAAGGAGAGGCTGAAGTCGCTGGGGGAGGAGCGCGACACCACCGACGTCGACTTCGACTACGAGTACGACGAGAAGCACAAGACCGTCGCCCCAACCGAGCCCGGGGTCACCAAGGCGGAGCGATTCCTCGGCGTCGACAACCTGTACGT
>DATGAF010000028.1:0-7238 GCA_035313645.1 Solirubrobacterales bacterium | reverse complement strand
TCCCGGTCATCGGGGCAGGTTACCCACGTGTTACTCACCCGTTCGCGGCTTGGCCCCAGGCCGAAGCCTGGTTCGTCGCTCCACTTGCATGTGTTAGGCACGCCGCCAGCGTTCGTCCTGAGCCAGGATCAAACTCTCCGTGAAAAGTGACTCGAGGGTTTCAATCCGGCCCCCAGTCACGGGAACCGGCTCCTCTGTCTCAGAGAGTTGTCATGCCTGGCTGGCCGCCGAGTACACAATCCGGCGGCCGACATGACAGGGTTGATAGCCCGCCGCACACGGCACTCGGCCGCGACGGCGGGTCGGACGTGGTCGCGAGCCGCAGGGCTCTCGCCCTCGGCTCACGCGCTGCTCAGTTTTCAAGGACCGTCACGCGCCCTTCCGCAGGGTCTCTCCGGGCAGGCGCGAATCGCCCCGAAGGCGGCCACCGAGTATATCGGCCATCGGCCGTCACTCGTTCTCGGAGACGCGAAGCCGCGCGTGCCGCCGCTTCCCCACCTGAAGGACCTCGCCGTCGAGCTCGCTCGCCGGCACGTCGAGGCTGCCGGGCTCGAGCACGCGGCCGCCGAGCCTCACGCCCCCCTGGTCGATCAGGCGTCTGGCCTCGCTGCGGCTGAGCCCGAAATGCTCGGCGAGCACCGCGGGCAGGTGGACCGAGCCGTTCGGCCCGCTCGCGGCCACCGCCGCCTCCTCGATCTCCTCGGGCAGCTCGCCGCGGACGTGGAGGCGATCGAAGCGCTCCTCGGCCGCGCTCGCCGCGCGCTCGCCGTGGAAGCGCTCGACCAGGCGCCGGGCGAGCTCGCGCTTCGCCTCGGCGGGGTGGCGGCTCGGGTCGAGCTCCGAGCCCAGGAGCAGCCGGTAGTAGGCGCCCATCGCCTCGTCGGGAACGCTCATGAGCTTCCCGAACATCTCCTCCGGCGGATCGGTGACGCCGACGTAATTGCCGTAGGTCTTGCTCATCTTGAGCCGCCCGTCCGTCCCCACGAGGATCGGCATCGTGAGGATCGACTGCGGGGGGAGGCCGAACGACTCCTGCACGTCGCGCGCGAAGAGCAGGTTGAACCTCTGGTCGGTGGCCCCGAGCTCCACGTCGGCGCGAACCGCGACCGAGTCGTATCCCTGAAGCACCGGGTAGAGGAGCTCCAGGGCGGAGATGGGCTCCGCCCTCTCCATTCGGCGGCTGAAGTCCTCGCGCTCCAGAAGGCGCGCCACCGTGAACCGCCGGATGATCCCGAACAGCTCGTCGCTCGGCATCTCGAGCCACTCGCTGTTTCGCCGGAGCTCGGTCCGGTCGCGGTCCAGCACCATGAACGCCTGCTCCTCGTAGGTTCGCGCGTTGTCCTCGAGCTCCTCGGGCGAGAGCACCGGCCTGGTCGCGTCCCGCCCGCTCGGGTCGCCCACCCGGGCCGTATAGTCGCCGATGATCAGGACCACCGTGTGCCCGGCGTCCTGGAACGCGCGGAGCTTCATCAGCACCACGCAGTGGCCGAGGTGGATGTCCGGGCTCGTCGGGTCGACGCCGAACTTCACGCGCAGCGGCCGTCCCGCGGCGAGCTGCTCGGCGAGGCGCCCCTCCGGGAGCGCGTCGACGGCGCCGGCGAGCAGCCCGCGGGCGTCCTCCGGAACTGCCGAATCCGTCACCAGGCCAATGCTAGACTGACGCGCCGGCGCGACGGGTTCGGTCCGCGTGCCTCCCTTGGGTGATGTTTTTCTCGGCGGAAAGCTCCTTCCGCCTCCCTTCGTCCGCGCCAAGCGGCTCTCCCGACATGGTCACGACCGCACCGAGACCAGATGCCTTCCAGGCTTAAGCTCCCCAGGCGGCGCTCAGGCGCCGGCGGCGCCGGCAACGGCCGTCCGTCTCCGGTGGCCACCCCGCCGCGGCCTGGGAGCGTCAACGGAGGCGGCTCCAACGGCGGCGAGCCGCCCCGCGGGCAACCCTCGCCGCCGCCGGCTCCGCGCGTGCCCGGGGGCCAGCGCCGCCCGAAGCTGAAGAAGCTCCGGGTCGCGCTGGTCGTGATCGGCCTCTGCATCCTCGCCTTCGTCTCGTGGATCTTCGGGATCATGATGGCCGTGGCGAGCGACCTCCCCCAGCTCGAGGACCGCGCCCAGTTCGCAAACGCCAAGAACTCGGTCGTCTACGACATCAACGGGCAGAAGATCGCCACCCTCACCAACAATCAGGGGCGAATCCTGGTCGATTCCGCCGACATCGCTCCGGTGATGAAGGAGGCGACCGTGTCGATCGAGGACCAGCGCTTCTACGAGCACCGCGGCGTCGACTTCCAGGGAATCGGCCGCGCGGTGGTCGAGGACATCCTCCACACCGGCGCGACGCAGGGCGCCTCGACGATCACCGAGCAGTTCGTGAAGAACGCGCTCCGCGCGCAGGGCAGCCGGACCGTCTTCGAGAAGCTCCGCGAGGCGGCGCTCGCCTACCAGCTCGAGCGCCACTGGGACAAGGACAAGATCCTCACCGAGTACCTGAACGAGATCTACTTCGGGGAGGGCGCCTACGGGATCGAGGAGGCGGCGAAGACCTACTTCGGCTGGAACCACCCCGGATGCGGCGAGGCGGGCAACCGCTGCGCCTCGCAGCTCTTCCCCTGGGAGGCGGCGATGCTCGGGGGGCTGATCTCCAACCCGAGCGGCTACGACCCTCGAATCGACCCCGGCGCCGCCCTCGCCCGTCGCAACGCCGTCCTCCAGAACATGGCGAACCAGGGGTACATAACCCAGGACGAGTACCAGCGCTACTCCCAGGTCAAGCTGCCCACGCCGTCGCAGATCAAGACCCCGGTCGAGGACTCCAAGGCCCCCTACTTCACCTCGTGGATGCGTCAGCAGCTCGTCGACAAGTACGGCGCCGGCGAGGCGTTCGGCGGCGGGCTCCAGGTTCAATCCACCCTCGACCTCTCGCTCCAGAACGAGGCGCAGCGGATCGCCTACGAACACACCGCCGGCGTCGGCCTCAACTCGTCCGTCGTCGTGCTCGACAACGCAACCGGCGGCGTGAGGGCGATGGTGGGCGGCTACGACTACCAGAAGCAGCCCTTCAACCTGGCGACCCAGGGCCACCGCCAGCCCGGCTCCGCATTCAAGCCGTTCACGCTCGTGACCGCGCTCGAGCAGGGCCGCTCCCCCGACGAGGTGTTCGCCTCGGCCCCGCAGCAGCTCCCGTACAAGGCGGAGGTCCCGACCAAGCACGGCAAGCCGAAGGTCGTCCCCGAGCTCTTCGACGTCCACAACTACGGTGACGAGTACCTCGGCTCGGCCTCGATGGCCACCGCCACGACCTACTCGGACAACTCGGTCTACTCCCAGCTCGGGATGTCGCTCAAGGGGGGGCCCGCGGCGGTTGCCTCGACCGCGAACACGATGGGCATCCAGACCGACCTCTCGACCTCCGATACGAAGTACTCGGTGGGGGGCGGCCCGTTCGAGCCATACAACCCCGCGCTGATCCTCGGCGGGCTGCAGACGGGCGTCTCCGCGCTCGAGATGGCCCACGCGTACCAGAGCCTCCAGGACAACGGCCAGCTGATGAGCGGCTCGATGGCGGACTCGCCCAACGGGACGGTCGCGATCAACAAGGTGAGCGACAAGCCGCCGGGCGACGGAGGCAGCCTGATCGAGCCGAACGACGGCGGGCCCGGTTACGACAAGGTCGAGACCAAGCAGGTCGTGCCCTCCACCGTCGCCGCGACCGCCCGTACCCTCCTCCACAGCGTGGTCGTCTCGGGGACGGGGCGCAACGCCAACACCGGCGACCCGAACCTGTGGGGTAAGACCGGGACGACCGAGAACAACGGAGACGCGTGGTTCGTGGGTGCGAACAAGGACGTCACGATCGCGGTGTGGGTGGGGCACGCCAACTCGGTGAAGCCGATGCAGACCGAGTACGGCGGCGCCCCGGTGGACGGCGGCACGATCCCGGCGCTGATCTTCAACGACGTCCTGACGGCCTACGAGCAGCTCAAGGCCGAACGCGGCTCGGGACACGCCCCCAGCACGACCACGACGACCGAGACGCCCACGCCAGCCCCGACGACCGCCGTCCCGGCGCCCACCGGCACCGCCCCGGCGCCCAGCGCCCCGAGCAAGCCGGCGCCGTCTCCCGCCCCCGCGCCGCAGGCGGCCCCGGCCCCGTCGACGCCCCCGCCGTCCTCCGCGGGCTCCACCGGCGGCGGCTCCACAGGCGGTGCCCCCGCCAGCACCGGCGGCGCCCCCGCCGGCTAGCGCACGGGCCGCGACAGGAAGGCGCTGTCCGCGGCGCAGAAGCGCCACGGAAGCTCCGCCGCGCGAGTGATGCCGATCCGCGGCCCAGTGGCGATGCGGACGCCGTCCCACCCGTCCTCCCGCCCGGTGAGCTCGAACGGCGGCTCGGTCAGCGCCGCCCGGTTCACCTCGAGGCCGACTCCCAGCGCCTCGGTCAGCTTGCCCGGCCCCGAGCAGAGCTCGGCGAGCCTCTCCCGCCCTCGCCGCCTCCGCATATCGGCCAACCGCCAGCGCGGCTCGAGCGCCCTGATCAGGACCGCCGCCGCCTCGCCCTCGGGCTCGCAGACGAAGTTGAGGCAGGCGTGGATGCCGTAGGAGCGATAGACGTAGGCCCGCGCGGGCGGGCCGAAGAGGGGCTCCGTGCGCTCGGTGAGCCCCACGTACGCGTGGCAGGCGGGGTCGTCGCGCTGGTAGCTCTCAGTCTCGACGATGGCGCCCCCGCCGCCGTCGAATCGAAGGTTGCACCCGATCAGATCGCGCGCGACCTCGTGGACGGAGCGGTTGAAGAACTCCTCGCCGAGCGGGTTCCCCCGTGGACCCATGGAGCCACCGGCGGGATCGCGGCGAGCGCGTTCCGGAGCCCGTTCGGCGACGCAGTCGCTCACCGGGATCCCGTCCCGCGGACCTCTGTCAGCGCCGTCCGCGCCGCCTCGAGCTGCTCGGCCACCCGCGCCGAGGCGGTGCCCCCCGCCGACCCCTTCGACTCGAGCCACCCGCCGTCGCGCAGGAGCTCGTAATAGGACTCGTCGAGGAGCTCGGAGTGGCGGCGGAGCACCTCCGGGCTCAGGTCGGAGAGGGCCTTGCCGCCCTCGAGCGCCTCGCGCACCAGGCCGCCGACGACGCCGTGCGCCTCACGGAAGGGAAGGCCCTTGCGGACCAAGAGGTCGGCGAGGTCGGTCGCGGCGAGGAACTCGTCCGATGCCGCCTCGGCGAGCCGCTCGCGATCGAAGTGCAGCCCGGCGAGCAGGGCATCCGCCGCCTCGAGGCACAGCTCCAGGGTGTCGACCGCGTCGAACAGCGCCTCCTTGTCCTCCTGGAGGTCCTTGGCGTAGGCCAGCGGGAGGCCGTGGAGGACGCCCGCGAGGGTCGTGAAGCTCGAGACCACGCGCGGGGCCTTCGCCCGCAGCAGCTCGGCGGCGTCGGGGTTCTTCTTCTGGGGCATGATGCTCGAGCCCGAGGCGAAGCCCTCGGCCGGCTCCGCGAAACCGAATTCCTCGCTCGACCACAGCACGAGCTCGCCGCCCAGGCGTGAGAGGTGAACGGCGCAGATCGCCGCCGCCGCGAGGTACTCGAGCGCCGGGTCGCGGCCGGACACGGCGTCGATCGAGTTCGGGGAGACGGCGCCGAAGCCGAGCTCGGCGGCCAGCCGGCCGCGATCGAGGTCCCAGTTCAGCCCCGCGAGCGCGCCGGCGCCCAGCGGCAGCTCCCCCGCGCCCTCCCGCGCGGCGGCGAAGCGCCGGGCGTCGCGCCTGAACATCCAGAAGTAGGCGAGCAGGTGGTGGCCGACGTAGACCGGCTGCGCCCGCTGGAGATGGGTGTAGCCGGGCATCGGCCAGTTCCGGTGGCGCTCGGCAAGCTCCACCAGGCGCTCGAGCAGCGCGGCCAGCAGGTCGATCGCCACGGCGCAGCGATCCCGCAGGTACATGGCGAGGTCAGTGGCCACCTGATCGTTTCGCGAGCGCGCGGTGTGGAGCTTTCCGCCGACGGCCCCGACGAGCTCGGTCAGGCGCCGCTCGATCGCCATGTGGATGTCCTCGTCGTCCTCCGAGAACGGGAACGAGCCCCCCTCCAGCTCCGCCGCGACCGCCTCCAGGCCCTCGTCGAGGCGCCGAACCTCGTCTTCGCTCAGCACGCCGATCGCCTGGAGCGCGCGGATGTGCGCCCTGGATTGGGCGACGTCGTAGGGGCCCAGCCTGCGATCGAACGCGATCGAGGCGTTCAGTCGCGAGAAGAGCTCGTCGGGACGGTCGCGAAACCGGGGCATGCGGGGGCTGAGTCTAGGCTGGCCCGTCCCCGGAGACGCCGAGCAGCGCGCCCCGGGTCGCCGATAGGCTGCCGCCGATGCGCTTCCTGGTCACCGGGGCCACGGGAAAGGTCGGGAACGCCGTCGCGCGGCGGCTCGCCGAGCGCGGTGACGACGTCGTGGCGCTCGTCCGCGACCCGGCGAAGGCCCGCGAGGTGCTGCCGCCCGGCGTCCAGCTCGCGCGCGGCGACGTCACCGATCCCGCCTCCGTGCGCGAGGCGGCCGAGGGGGCGAATGGGGTCTTCAACTGCATGGGGCTCTTCGAGCAGTGGTTCGCCGACTCCGGCGTCTTCGACCGCGTGAACGCCGAGGGTGCCCGGAACGTGATCGCCGCGGCCCGCGAGGCGGGCGCCCAGCGGGCGGTTCACACGTCGACCTTCGACGTCTTCCACGGCAACGCTGGCGGGACGGTCTCCGAGCGAGAGCTCGCCGATTACCCGAAGGGGACGGCGTACGAGCGCTCCAAGCAGCGCGCCGAGGAGCTCGTGCTCGAGGAGGCTGGGCGGGGGATCGAGGTCGTGATCGCGAACCCCTCCAGCGTCTACGGCCCGGGGCCGTGGCAGGGCACCGGGCTCGACCGGGCGTTTCGCGACGCGATCCGCCGGCGCCTGCCGGCCGTGCCGCCGGGGGGCATGAGCCTCGTCCACGTCGACGACGTCGCCGCGGGCCATCTGGCGGCGTACGAGCGCGGCACTCCGGGCGAGCGCTACCTGCTCGCCGACGGCTACGCCACGATGCACGAGCTGATCGCGATCGCCGTCGACGAGGCCGGACGAGGATGGGTGCCGCCGACGCTCCTGGTCCCGGTCGCCAAGGCGATGGCGACCACCGGCGAGGCGGTCTCGCGCCTCATCCGCCGCCCCCCGCTGCTCGGCGCCGGCCAGCTCCACTTCCTGCTCTGGCAGGCGCGGGCCGACAGCTCGAAGGCCCGAAGCGAGCT
>DATGAF010000027.1:0-37810 GCA_035313645.1 Solirubrobacterales bacterium | reverse complement strand
CTCGCGGCCCGCCTGCGGCGCCGCGGGCGGCCCGCGCCCGCCGATGTCAGCTGAGCGGCGCCCGGCGCCGGCGCGGTGAGCTCCGACGACCGCCCCAGCCCCAGCAGGCGGTACTCGACCTTCGTCGGGCTGGCGTTCCTGATCCTGATCGTCGTCGCGACTCTGAACACGATTCGCACCGAGGGCGGGGGCATCCTGGGCGTCACCAAGGGCAACCGGGGGATGCCGCTGCCCGAGTTCGCGGTCCCCAGCGCGGTCACCGGGCCGCTCAACAAGGACGCGAACGTCGCCCAGGACGACTGCTCCACCGCCCAGAACCCGTGCCCCTCCGACGCCCAGCGGACCCCGGCGTGCGAGATCGAGGTGAAGGGCGCGATTCGCGTCTGCGATCTCTTCAACCGCCCCCTCGTGCTCTCGTTCTGGTTCACGCGGGGCGCCAGCTGCCTGCCCACCCAAGACGCCGTCAACCGGCTCGCAACGCGCTACAGGGGCCGGGTCAACTTTCTCTCGATCGACGTTCGCGACGACCCGACCGGCGTGCGCAAGATCGTCGCCGAGCGCGGCTGGACGATGCCGGTCGGCTATGACCGCGACGGGGCGGTGAGCGACCTGTACCGGGTCGGGGGGTGCCCAACCGTGGCCTTCGCCTATCCCGGCGGCATCCTCGCATTCGCGAAGATCAACACGGACGGCGAGCTCTCCCCGCCCAGGCTTGCCGCAGACGTCGGAACGCTCTTGCGCCAGTCGCGACGGCGCGCGGCCCAGGCCCGTTGATGAGCGACGAGGCAATCCCTGAGGCGGGTTGGATCGCGCCGCTTCTTCGCGAGGAGCTGCCGGGCCTCGGGCTGCGTTACCTCCTGGTCGACCGCGGCTCGGGGCGCACCCCTCGCTCGGTCAAGGAGCGAATGGCGCAGATGTCGAACCGGTTCTCCGGGCCTCAGGCGATCAACCTCCGCCACCGGCCGATCCCGGCCGCGTACCGGGTCTTCTACCGCCATATCGGCCTCGATCCGGACGAGCAGCCGACCCCGGTCGAGGGGGTGGCGCTCGAGCGCATCAAGCGCGGCGGGTTCGTCAGCCAGAACCTGCTCGACGACGCGCTCACGATCGCGATCATCGAGTCCGGGGTGGCCCTGCGGGCGTTCGACGCCGACCGGGCCGAGGGTCGCCTGGGAATCCGCCCGACGACCGGCGGTGAGGGCCTGGAGGGGCGGCCGGGAGGATTGCCGGAGGGCACCCTCGTGATCGCCGACGAGAGCAGGCCGCTTGCGCTCCTGTTCGGGGCCACCTCGGCTGGTCGCGGGGTCAGTCCCGAGACGACGCGGACCATCCTCTGCGCCGTGCAGGTGAAGGGGGTTCCGGACATCGCGGTGGAGGAGGCGATCTGGCTCGCTGCGAGCGTCCTGCGAGGCCACGGGGGCAGCTAGACGGTCTAGCCGGCTCGCGCGTGGCGGTCTAGAATACGGGCGTCTGCGATTCCCGGGAAGGAGTGTCTCGTGCCCCAGGAGCTGATGGAGATCGAGGCGGTCGACGGCGCGGCGCGATCGACCGGCTCCCTCGACGTCGCGACGGTCGATCGCGGCGCGGTGGTCGAGCGCCGGGCGCGCGACGACCTTCGCGGTCAGATCGCGACGCTCGAGAGGCGGCTCGGCGAGCTCTTCGCCTCGGCGTTTCCGCGCAAGGGGATCGAGTGGCGCGTCGGGGCGGTCGGCGGGCCGCGCGTGCTGGGGACCGGCGAGCTCGAGCGCGTGCGCGATGCGCTGGCGGTGAGGCTTCGCGAGGCCCAGGCCGAGCTCGAGCGGCGGGGGCGCGTGGAGGAGGACTTCCGGGGCCTGCTCGAGTCGGTGATCGCCGAGCCGGAGCGGCACCGCTGGGTGCGGATCTCGAACGAGGACGTCGGCGAGCCCGGCTGCCGGCACTGGCATTCCCGTCCGCGCTGGGGCATCCTGGGGATGCTGATGGGGTGGTGGCGGGTAAGGCTCTCCTCGGGCTGTCCGTTAGCCCTGGGGCGGGCGGCCCCTGCAAACCGTCACCTTGAGTAAGCGACGCCGCAAGCGCCGTCCCCGCCCCGCCCCGGCCAAGCCAAGCCCGGCGAGACCGCCTCAACCCCAGCGACGGCGAGCGGTGGCCGATCCCGAGGGGCGGCCGCCGGCACCCTGGGGCTCGTTTCCCCTGGTCGAGCTGGTGATCTTCGTGGGCCTCGTCTCGGTGATCGCCGGCTTCGTGATCGCCGGCTCCCGTGGCCCCACCCTGGTGCTCGTCGGCATCACCCTCGGTGCGCTGGGAGGACTCGAGCTCTCCATTCGAGAGCATTTCGGCGGCTACCGCTCCCACACCTCCGTGCTCTCGGGCGCCTGCGGCGTCGTGGTGCTCGCCACCCTCGCGTTCCTCGTGCCCTCGCTCTGGCTGCCGATCGCGTTCGGTATCGCCCTCGCGGTGTTCGGGGTCGCTGCCTGGGCCCTGACCCGGACGTTTCAACGGCGCTCCGGTCGCGCCTTCAAGGTCCGCTAGCGCTCCGGCGCCCCCGCCTCGACACGGATGTCGAGCCGGGTGCCGAGGAACCCGATCAGCGCCGGCGGCTTGACTTCACCTCGAGCTCTGCCGCGAGGACGTCGCGCTGGCGCTCAGTGAGGCGTCCGAGCTCACGGTTTTCGTTCAGGGCGAGGGACGAGAGGAACTTGCGGACCCGGGTGCGGCCCCAGCGGCGCTGGCTTCGCAGGAGCTCGCCGATCGTCATCGTCTCGACCTCCCACGGGCAGGTGCGGATCACGCGGATGACGTCGAGCTGACCAGCGAGCACCGCTCGCTTCAAGGACGCGCGGGCAAGCCGGACGCGATTCGCGTGTGCAAGGGCCTGCATGTGCTGGGGGGCGGGAATTGCGGTCGAGGCAGCGGCCATTGTCACTCCTCCTCCGAGTGTGAGTAGAGGCTTTTGTGGGGGTCTGGACACTCCCCTTCCTTCGCGGGCCCAGGGTTGCTCCGGAACGAGTCGCTGTTGTCTTCCCCGTTCCGGCCGCTCCCTGCCCCGGGGGCGTCCGGCGTTGGCGGAAGCTATGGGAGGCGGGCGGTGGCCGTCAACCGGTTCGCCCCCCGGGGGGCGGCAACTCGTTCGCTAAGAGCAAGCTTTTCCTGCCGCGCCAGCCCTTGTTCGGAAGTGGACAAGAAGAAATTACCCATGCCGGGGGAGCAAAACGAGTTGGGCCGCCCACTCCGGCTCACTCCGCGCGCAACAAGTGTGCCCTCCGCCCGCACACCCCCGGGCCCCCGACCGGGGGTGGGGCGATCCATTCCGCCACAAGTGGGCCCTCCCCCCATCCCCGGCCCCGACGAGGGTGGGGAGCTTTCTGCCCCGCTATGCGGGCAAAACCCTGACCATCCCCGCCTGGGCGGGGCCGGCTCGACCGCGGGGGGCCGGGAAGTCACCATCCCCGCTTGGGCGGGGCTAGCTCGAGCGGGGGAGGTCGGGGAAGTCCGCGATGACTCGCGCGAAGATCTCGAGCGCGCGGTCGAGGTGGTCGCGCTCGTGGGTCGCCATCAGGCTGGTGCGCAGGAGGGCGCCGCCGGGCGGGACCGCCGGATGCAGCGCCACGTTCGTGTAGACCCCGGCGTCGAAGAGCGCCTTCCAGAGCAGGACCGCCTGCCAATCCTCGCCGACCACGACCGGGACGATGGGGGTGTTCGCCTGGGACCCGTCCGGGAGCAGGCCCGGCTCGACCACGCGCAGCCCGAGCTCGGCGAATCCGCTGCGCAGATAGGAGGCGTTGTCGAGGAGCTTCGCGAACAGCGGCGCACCCTCCCTACGGCAGACGCGGACCGCCTCGAGCGCCGCGCCGACCGCGGCCGGCACGGCCGCCGCGGTGAACATGAAGGCCCGCGCGGCGATCTTCAGGTACTCGATCACCTCCCCGGAGCCGGCGATGAAACCCCCGCACGAGGCGAGGCTCTTGGAGAAGGTCCCCATCCGGAGGTCGACCTGGTCCTCAACCCCGAGCAGCTCGCACGCCCCCGCGCCGCGCTCCCCGAGGACCCCGACCGCGTGGGCCTCGTCGACCATCAGGCGGGCGCCGTAGCGCCGGCAGCGCTCCGCGACCTCGGGCACCGGGCAGATGTCACCCTCCATCGAGAAGACGCCGTCGACAACGACCAGCACCCCGCCGCCGTCGGCCCCCCCGCGCTCGAGCATCTTCTCGAGCTTCTCCATCTGGTTGTGGCGGAACGGCCTGAGCTTGGCTCCCGAGAGCCGGCACCCGTCGAGGATCGAGGCGTGATCTCCCGAGTCGCAGATCACGGTGTCGCCGGGCTCGAGGATGGTGCCGATCGTCCCCAGGTTGGCCTGATAGCCCGTGGTGAACACGAGCGCGTCCTCGGTCCCCATCCACGAGGCGATCTCGCGCTCGAGCTCGACGTGGAGGGGGATCGTGCCGTTCATGAACCGCGAGCCCGTGAGGGCCGTCCCGTAGCGCTCGAGCGCCTCCCGTGCCGCCGCCTTCACCCGTGGATCGCCGGTCAGGCCGAGGTAGTTGTTGGACCCGAGCATGATCGCCTCGCGTCCCTCGATCTCGACCACGGGGCCCGCCTCGGACTCGATCAGCCGGAAGTAGGGGAGGAGGTCGGCCTCCTTGGCGGCTTCGAGCTGTTCCCGGCGATCGTGGCTTCGCGCCTTCTCGAACACGTCGAGGGGAGCGCGAGTCGTCTCGGAGCTCAAGACGGCCGCGGTCCGCGGCAGCGAACCACCTCGCCTGGGCTGCGAAGTCACGGCCGAAAGTCTCCCACGGTCTTGCCATAGAGTGCGGCCCAGTGGCAAGCGTGACTGTCCGCCGGGTGGCCGGGCGCCGCGACCTGGACGCGTTCATCAAGCTCCCGTTCCGCCTCCACCGCGGCACGCCATGGGTGCCGCCGCTGATCGTGGAGCGACGCCAGTTCATGGACCGGCGGAAGAACCCGTTCTTCGAGCACGCCGAGGCCGAGTACTTCCTCTGCGAGCGGGACGGCGAGGTGGTCGGCCGAATCACGGCGCAGGTCGACGAGCTGTGGACGCGGCACAACGGCGGGAACGACGGCATGTTCGGGTTCTTCGAATGCGAGAACGACCCCGAGGTCGCGCGGGCGCTGGTCGAGGCCGGCTCCGGTTGGCTTCGCGAGCGGGGACGGGAGCGGGCGCTCGGCCCGATGGACTTCACCACGAACGACGAGTGCGGGCTCCTGGTCGAGGGGTACGAGCTCGACCCCCTCGTGCTCGAGCCCTGGCATCCCCCCTACTACAGGGAGCTGCTCGAAGGGCTCGGGATGACCAAGGCCATGGACCTCTGGATGTGGCAGCTGTACCTGGGTGAGTTGAAGCAGGGCGACCGCCTCCACGAGCTGATCCACCAGGCTGCAGAGGCGGCGGTCAACGAGCACGGGGTGCTGGTGCGGCAGATGCGGAAACGGGACCTCGACGCGGAGGTGAAGCGCTTCATGGAGGTCTACAACGAAGCGTGGGACCGGAACTGGGGCTTCGTCCCGATCACCGAGGACGAGGTCCGCTTCCAAGCCAAGAACCTGAAGCCGATCCTGGACGAGAACTGGGCGATGATCGCCGAGCGCGACGGCGAGGTGGTGGGCGCCGCTCTGACCCTGCCGGACATCAACCAGGTGCTGGCGAAGATGAACGGACGGCTGCTGCCGTTCGGCTGGTGGCACTTCCTGCGCCGCTCCAGCGTCATGGACCGGGTTCGGGTGTTCGCGCTCGGGGTCAAGCCCTCCTACCAGCATCTGGGCGTCGCGGCGGCGCTCTACGTCCGCCACGTCGAGGCGGCCGCGCGCACCCCTCAGAAGGGCGGCGAGATGGGATGGATCCTGGAGGTCAACGAGGCGATGAACCGAGCGATGGAGGGGATGGGCGGCCGGGTCGTGAAGCGCTACCGGCTCTACGAGCTCCCGCTGTCGCCGGCCTGAGGACCGCAAAGAGCGGAAATGGCCGGCGATCCACCGCTGGACCCGGCTATACACTGGCCACGATGCGGGAGGAGATCGTCCTGGAGGCGCAGGCGGTCGAGGAAGCCGACCTCGATGACGACCAGCAGCTGAGCGTGCCCTCGAGGCTGCCGGAGCCGCGTCGGCGCGCGGATGTCGATACCTGGCGCGGCGAGGTGAGGGCCGCGGCGATGGCCGCGGCGGGCGGCCTCGTCGCCGGGGCAGCCACCGTCGCGGCGGTCCGCGCCGTCCGATCGGCCGCCGTTCCCCGCCGCCAGCGCGGTGGCCTCCTCAGTCGCCGCAAGCCCGAGCAGCAGGTGATCGCCAGCAGGTCGTTCCTGGTCGACGTCCACATCCTCGGCAACCGCTAGGGGCCGATGACCGCGCCGGGCTCGAGGCGGGCGACACCGCGCGAGGGCCTCGAGATCGACGTCCGCCCGCGCTGGCCGTACCGGCTGCCGCGGAGCGGTGGAGGCGACGCGGTGATGCGAGTTCGGCGAGGCGTGGTCTCCCGGCTCTTGCACGTCGACGGCGCCCCCGTGCTCGTCCACGCCTGGCAGCGGCGTGACGGCGACCTCGTCCTGCGCGCCGTTCCGGCGGCAGGACACACCGGATCCGCCGTTCCGGCGGCAGACCACACCGGCGCCGGCTGCTTGACGTTGGCGATCGAGCGGATGAGGTTCGCGCTGGGGGTGGACGACGACTACCGCGAGCTCTACGACGAGTTTCGCCGCGACCGGCTCCTGGGTTCCGCGATCCGACGGCTCCGCTGGCACCGGCCTCGGCGCCGGCCGTGGGCCTGGGAGGCGCTCGCCTGGTCCGTCACCAAGCAGCTGATCGAGTCATCGCGGGCGGCGCAGATCCAGCGCCGGATGGTGTTTCGCTGGGGACGGCGGTGGAGCGCGGCGGACGGCGCCACCCTTCGCGACGTTCCCACGGCGGAGTTGATCGCGGCCCGAGCGCCCGCGGAGCTGGCGGCGACCGATCTCGCGCCCGCTCGGGCCCTGGCGCTGATCCGCGCGGCGCGCGAGGTGGCCGCCGGGCGAGTGGATCCGTCCCAGGCCGCCGACGACCGGCGGCTCCTCGCGATCCGCGAGATCGGGCCGTGGACCGTCCAGTGTCTGGGCCTCTACGGGCGCGGCGAGCCGGACTCGCTGCCCGCCGGAGACCTCGGCTTCATCAAGCTGGTCGGCCGCCTCGCCGGCCTCGGACGCCGAGCGACGGTCGAGGAGGTCGAGGAGTTCTTCCAGCCGTACGCGCCGTACCGCGGCATCGCCGGCTCCTTCGTGCTCGCCGCCCACCACAAGGCGGTGGCGGCGGGCCCGCCGCTGCGCCTCGCGGCGTAGCCGGCGCCGGGCCCAGCCGCGTCCGGCTCGGTAGGGGTTGTCGGCGCTCCGCGTGCGGCCAACGCCTCGCGCGCCCAGGCACAGTGGGGCGCCCTTGTCTCGGTAGGCGCGACAAATGTCGCCCGGTGGGCGTGGGATTGGCGGGTTGGCCCGCCCGCGAATCGCGGCTGAAGCGCGAACTTCGGCGCCTCGCGTCCACCCCCCGGACGCCAAGCGCGAAAGTTCGGAGATACCCAGCGTCCTCCTGCCCTAGGGGATCTTTCCCGGCAGGTAGTCGTTGGTCAGGACGTCGCCGGGCGAGGGCAGGGCCTTGATCAGGCCGTGGTCGGCGAAGAAGTGTGCGAAGGCGTCCCACTGCTTCGGGTCCATGTAGCCGTAGGCGTGGCCGGTGTTCGTCGGAAAGAGCAGCGGCAGCGTCTTTCGCACCTCGGCGGCGGTGACCTTCGGGTCGAGGCCCTTGCCGGCGTCGAGGATCGCCTTGGTCGCCCCGGCCGGGTCGTCGACCGCCGCACGGGTGCCGCGTTGGAGCGCGGCGAGGAACAGGCGGATGTTCTGCGCCTCGTCACCGAGCCGATCGGAGTTGGCGACCAGGACGAGCTCGTCGTAGATCGGGATGCCCAGCCTGTCGACCGGGATCACGGTGGGGTTCTTGCCGCGGAGCTTCAGATCCACCCCCTCGACGTTCAGGAAGCCACCGAGCATCGCCTGAGCGCGGCCGGAGAGGATCGCCGGGAGGAGCCCCTGCTGGACGTCGACGGTGTCAACGTCGCCGGTGGCCAGGCCGGCGCGCTCGAGGATCGTCTTCAGGAACGCCCCCTGGTACGGGATGCCGGCGGTGGCGATCGTCTTTCCACGCAGGTCCTTGACCCGCTTGATTCCCGACCCGGCGAGCCAGATCAACGACGTCAGGGGCCTCGGCACGAGGGCGCCGACGGCCTTGACGGGCAGGCCCTGATCGTGCGCCAAGAGCACCTCGGGCTCGTACGAGATCGCCAAATCGGCGCGGCCGGTGGCGACCTCCTTGATGGGCGCCGACGGGTCCGAGGGGACCTGCGGGCGAACGTCGAGCCCGGCGTCGCGGAAGTAGCCGCGGTCAAGCGCCTCGTACAGGCCCGCGTGGTCCGGGTTGACGTAGAAGTCGAGCGCGACGTCGAACGGCTGCGGGCTGCCCGGGGTGGTTTCCTCGGACTTCTCCCCGCAACCGGCCGCGATCGCCCCGAGGGCGACGAACAGCGCGATCGCCGGGGTGGTGAGCCACCTCGCGCGGAATCGCGTCACCGAGCGACCTCGGAGCACCCGGGCATTCGATCAGATCCGCCCGCGGGTCGGACCCCACCACGCGACCCGTCGCTCGAGCGCAGCCAGCAGCGCGAACAGGACGATCGCAAGCGTCGAGAGCACCACGACGGCGGCGAACGTTCGCGCCGTCTGGAGTTGTGCCGACGCTTCCTGGATCAGGTGACCCAGCCCCGCGCTCGAGCCTGCCCACTCGCCGAACACCGCCCCGATCACGGCGACGGCGACGGCGATCTTCGCGCCGCTGAAGAAGTAGGGGAGCGCGGTCGGCGCCTCGACCCGGCGAAACGTCTGCCAGCGGCCGGCGTCGAGGGACCGCATCATCTTCACCAGGTCGGGATCGACCGACCCCAGCCCGTCGAGGGTGTTCACGGTGATCGGGAAGAAGCAGATCAGAGCGATGATCGCGAGCTTCGGGCCGATCCCGAACCCCAGCCAGACGACGAGGATCGGCGCGACGACGACGATCGGGACCGTCTGCGAGGCGACGAGCAGGGGATAGACGGCGCGGCGAAGCGTCGGCGACAGGTGAAGGAGGACCGCGAACCCGGTCCCCGCGGCGATCGACAGGGCGAACCCCGCGAGCACCTCCTTCAGGGTCACCCAGCCGTTGTCGGCGAGGAGCGCGTGGTCCCGCCACAGCGACTGGGCGATGTCGCTTGGAGCGGGAACGAGGAACGGCTCGATGTTGAGCGCGCTCGCGAGCACGTCGAGGCGCGCCGCGAGCTCCCAGAGCCCGATCAGCGCGGCGACGATGAGCAGCGGCGGAAGCCAGATCCGCAGCCGACTGGGAGACGGACGGCTCACCGCGGTCCCCGGGCGAGGGCCGTGAGCGCCCGCTCGCGCGCTGCCGTGAAGGCCGACGCGGTGACCGCGTCGCGGCGTGGAAGCGCGCGAGGCGTCGGTGCGGCGAGCTCGACGACCGTCGTGGCCGGGCGCGCCGAGAGCACCGCCACGCGGTCGGAGAGATAGAGCGCCTCCTCGACGTCGTGGCTGACCAGGATCGCCGTCCGCGACTCGGCGGCGAGCGCCCCGGCCAACCACTCCTGCATCTCCGCGCGGGTGATCGCGTCGAGCGATGCGAATGGCTCGTCGAGGAGCACCACCGGCTTTCCGGCAAGCAGCGTGCGGAGGAAGGCGATCCGCTGTCGCATCCCGCCGGAGAGCTCCGGCGGCCGCGCTCGCTCGAACCCCGCCAGCCCGAAGCGCTCGAACAGCGGATGAGCGGCCCGTCGCGCCTCCGCGCGTCTCGCCCCGCGGTTTCGGAGCGCGAGGCCGGCGTTGTCGATCGCGGTGAGCCACGGAAGGAGGAGATCGCGCTGGGGCATGTAGGCGCAGCCGGCCAGCCGCGCCTTCGGCCCCCGCTGCCCGCCGACCGTGATCGTCCCGGACCGCGGCTCGCGCAGGCCCCCGACCAGCTCGAGCAGGGTCGATTTGCCGCAGCCGGAGGGCCCGACGAGACCGAGCACCTCGCCGGGCCTCACAGACAGCTCCAGGCGCTCGATCACCCGCAGCTCGCCGAACGAGTGCGCGAGCGCCGCGATCTCGACTCCCGCCGCGGCGCGCGGCGGAGAGGCCGCAGCCCGCCGGTCGGCGCCGCCCGGGCGTCCGGCAGGTCCTGAAACCGGCTGAGGCTCCGCTACGGGAGCCTCGGAAGTCGTTCGCATGCTCCCTCCGCGCGAATTACCGCGACAGGTTCTAAGGGTCGGCGCCGGGTGGTCTCCCAGAGGCGCTATCTCAGCCCGCTAGCCCGCGAGCACCCCCGTCTTGACTCGAGTCGAAGTGTACCCCTCACCCTCGGCGGGGCCCCGCGGCGCCGATCACTGGAAGCTCCGGCAACGCGGCGCGGAGCTCGCCGAGGCTCTCGAACACCGCCACCGCGTCGGCATCGCGAAGCTCGCGCTCCGAGAAGCCCCCGGTCATCACCGCGACCGCGGGCAGGCCCGCCCGGCCCGCGGCCTCGCAGTCCCAGGTCGTGTCGCCGATCATCAGCCCCGAGTCGGCCTCGACCGCCTCGAGCGCCGCTCGCACGAGGTCGGGCTCCGGCTTCGTCGACTCGACGTCGGCCGAGGTCGTCCACGCGTCGGCGAGCTCGCGGGCGTCGAGCAGGTCGAGATAGTGGTCGACCTCGTCCTGCTTGGCCGAGCTCGCGAGCACGACTCGGTCCGCGTGCTCTCCGAGCTCGGCGATCAGCTCGCGCGCGCCCTCGAGCGGCTGGACCTCGTCGATCAAGTCCATGTAGAGCCCGCCCTCGGACTCGCGCACCGCGTCCCCCAGCCGCGTCTCGACCTCGTCGCCACAGAGGGCGGCGACCAGCTGGTCGCCGCCCATGCCGATGTGGCGGTGGATGCGCCACACGGGAAGCGTCACCCCGTGGCGCCGGAACGCGCGGTACCAGGCGATCGCGTGGTGGTAGTTGGTGTCGACCAGCGTCCCGTCGACGTCGAGGACCGCGGCCGTTGCCATCTAGCGCCGCTCGCCCAGCTGGCTGCCGCCTGCGACAACGTTGACGAAGCCCTCCAGATGGCGAGTGGTCCAGCACTCGAAGGCGGCGGTGCAGTGGCGCTCATAGGCCGCCATCACCGAGTCGCCGTAGTTCCAGTAGAGCCGCGGCTCGGGGTTGAGCCAGAAGGTGCGTCCGGCCCGCTCGGTGATCCGCGCGAACACATCGGCGCGCGGCTCGCGTCCGTTGGTCCTCGCGTCGCCGAGGACGATCACGGTGGAGCGCGGGCCGAGGTCGTCGACGATGCGCTCGAGGAACTCGAGCCACACCCGCCCGTAGTCGGTGTAGCCGGACACGTCCGCCACCCCGCCCTCCCGGCTGATCCGCTGAGACATCGCTCGAAAGTCGCGCTCTCGCTCGAAGATCTCGGTGACCTCCGAGATCCGCTCGATGAACACGAAGCTGCGCAGCTTGCGGAACGAGTCGTGAAGCGCGTGCAGGACCGAGAGGAAGAAGACGCTCGCCGAGGTCACCGACGTCGAGACGTCGCAGAGCACGTAGATCTCCGGCCTTCGAGGGTGCTTGGGCCGGTACTTGAGGCGCAGCGGCACGCCGCCCGTGTCGAGCGACGCGCGCATCGTCCGCCGCACGTCGACCGCCGCGCCGCGGCGGCGTCCGCGGCGTTCGTGGCCGAGCGTCGCGAGGCGCCGCCGGAGATGGACCACCGCTCGGTGGACCGCCGCCAGGTCCTGGGCAGGGCTGGTGGGGAGAGCGCGGTCGAGCTCCGCGAGCGGCCGCGACGGAGGCAACCTCTCGGTGCGCTCGATCAGCGCCCGCTCGAGCTCGCGGCGCAGGTGGCGCTCGAAGCGGTTGATCTGCTCGCGGTCGAGGGACGGCTCCTGGCCCTCCGCCCCGCGCCCCTGCGCCTGGAGGCCCAGGGTGCGACGGATCCGCTGCACGTCGACCCCGATCACGCCGGAGCCCTCGCCGCGACGCCCGAAGGCGGCGATCGCAAGCCGCGCCAGGTCGCGCATCTCACCGTCGCGACCCGCTGCGATCGCGCGACGGACCGACTCGCGGAGCTCGTCGAGGTCGAGGCGCTCGCCTCCGTCGTAGCGCTCGCCCTCGCCGATGCCCCGCTCAAGCGCCTCGGTCTCCGCGGTGCGAAAGAAGAAGCGGTCGAAGAGGAGCTCGAACACTCGCCGGTCCTCCTGGGACTTCGCGATCGTCGCCGCGAGCGCCTCGCGAAAATCGTCCTCCCTCGTCCACGGGACGGTCTCCAGGGCAGCGAAGGCGTCGAGGATCTCCGAGGTCCCGATCGCCACTCCCTCGGTGCGAAGCTCCTCGCAGAACGAGACGAGGCGTGCCGCCAAGCCGGCGGGCAGCGCGGCGTCCTGCGTGGCCACCCTCCCGGCCCGTCAGTCGCCGCCGCCGGAGAGCGGGAGCGCTCGACTCATCCGGCGGCCTCGGCCTCGAGTCCGGGCGCGGTTCCCAGCTTCATCCCCACCCGCTCGGCGACGAGATCCATGTCGGTGCGGTGCTTGACGATGATGCTCATCGTTCGCTGGAAGACCGAGGCGTCGAGGTCGTCGGCGCCCAGTAGCATTAGCGCCCTCGCCCAGTCGATCGATTCGGCGATCGAGGGAGGCTTCTTGAGGTCGAGCTGGCGCACCATGTGGACCACCTCGACCAGTCGCCTGGCCAGGTGCTGGTCGAGCTCGGGCGAGTGCAGGCGAACGATCTCCATCTCCCGCTCGACCTCGGGATAGTCGAGCCACAGGTAGAGGCAGCGTCGCTTCAGCGCCTCGGTGAGCTCGCGCGAGTTGTTCGAGGTGAGCACCACGATCGGGTGGGTGCGGGCCTCGATCACGCCGAGCTCGGGGATCGAGATCTGAAAGTCGGAGAGGACCTCCAGCAGCATCGCCTCGAACTCCTGGTCAGTCTTGTCGATCTCGTCGATCAGGAGGACGACCGGGTCGGTGGCCGCGATCGCCTGGAGCAGGGGACGGGTGAGCAGGAACTCCTCGCTGAAGATGTCCGCCCACGCGTCGGGTCCCGGCGACTCGCCGCCGGCCGGTGCCTGGGCGGGCGCCGCCGGCCCCGGCGGCGACGTGGGGGAGTCCGACGACGCCTCGGCCTGGATCCGCAGGAGCTGCTTGCGGTAGTTCCACTCATAGAGCGCCTTGGACTCGTCGAGGCCCTCGTAGCACTGAAGGCGGATCAGCTTGCGCTCCGTCGCGCGGGCGATCGCCTTCGCCAGCTCGGTCTTGCCGACCCCGGCCGGGCCCTCGACGAGGACCGGCTTGCCGAGCCGCTGGGCCAGGTAGGCGACGAGCGCCGCGGGCTCGTCCGAGAGGTATCCGACCCGCGCCAGGGCGTCCTTGACCTCGGCCACAGACGCCGGGTTTGCCGTACCGGCCATGCCGCCGATGATAAT
The DNA here is from genome assembly GCA_035313645.1 of Solirubrobacterales bacterium. Classification (GTDB taxonomy): domain Bacteria; phylum Actinomycetota; class Thermoleophilia; order Solirubrobacterales; family 70-9; genus AC-56. The sequence continues at coordinate 24,333 of DATGAF010000027.1, read as the reverse complement.
GAGGGCATGGCGATCGCCGGGATCCTCCCCCAGACGACCGGCCCGTACGTCGCCCTGATGATCGTCGGCTTCTTCGTGGGCGTCCTCGGACACCTGAGCCGGTCGAGGTGGCTGGTGACGATCGGGATCGTGATCATCTTCCTCGCCGCGCTCGCCTTGCCGCTGATCCTCAACATCCAGAGCAACAGGCCGGACCCTCCCGGCCCGCTGCCGCGGCCCTACTGACGTGAGAGGATCGCCGGCGTGGCGCGTCTCGACGAGGTGGACCTCTCGAAGTCGTTGTCCCGCGAGGAGGAGGAGGAAGGCCTCGAACGCGCCTGGGAGCGGCTCACCCAGCTCCGCCTGACGCTCGGGGGCCAGATCGGAGATCGCGAGGTCGGGCCGCCGGTGTGCGTGCTCTTCGAGGGCTGGGACGCATCGGGCAAGGGAGGCGCGATCAAGCGCCTCGTCGCGAAGATGGATCCCCGCCACGTCCGCGTCGTCCAGTTCGCGGCGCCAACCCCGGACGAGCAGCGCCATCACTTCCTGTGGCGCTTCTGGCCGATGCTGCCCGGGTGGGGAGGGATGGCGGTCTTCGACCGCTCCTGGTACGGGCGGGTCCTGGTCGAACGGGTGGAGGGATTCGCGACTCGAGACCAATGGGGGCGCGCGTACGACGAGATCAACGGGTTCGAGCGCACGCTCACGGACGAGGGAATGATCCTGATCAAGCTCTGGCTCCAGATCTCCGACGAGGAGCAGCTGAAGCGATTCCGAAAGCGCGAGAAGAACGAGCTGAAGAGCTGGAAGCTGAGCGACGAGGACTGGCGAAACCGGGACCGGCGTGCGGACTACGAGCGCGCGGTGGAGGACATGCTGGCGCGCACCGACGAGCCCAATGCCCCCTGGCATCTCATCGAGGGGGAATCGAAGCGGTACGCGCGCGTCAGGGTGATCGAGACGGTGATCGAGCGGATCGAGCAGGGGATGATCGAGCGCGGGATCGAGCCGCCGGCGCCACTCGACGACGGGTGACCGGGATCGCCTCGGCAGCGAGCCCGCACGCCACGTGAGGGCCGATCAGGCGGGAGCCGTCACCCCGGCGTGGGCGGGCGGGACCTCGAGCTCGGCGCCCTCGATCCCCATCTCGACCGCGGTGGGATCGCCGCCGAGCTCTCCCCAGCGGCGCCGGGCCGCGGCGTGGAGGCCGTCGAGAAAGCGATCGGCGTGGAGCGGGTCGTGGTGGAACAGGAGCAGCCTTCGCGCGCGCACGCGCGAGGCGAACGCGAGCGTGTCGCTCATCGCGGAATGCCCCCAGCCGACGTGGGCGGGGTACTCCTCGTCGGTGTACTGGCAGTCGTGGATGAGGATGTCGGCGTCGAGCGCGAGCTCGTGTCCCGAGATCCACTCGGGCTCGACCTCGTCGAGGACCGTGCCCAGGGCCGGCTCGTGGTCGGGTATGTAGCAGACCGTCGTCTCGCCGTCGGTGATCCTGAAGCCGAGCGTCGGCCCACGGTGGTTGATCGCCTCGCAGCGAATCGTCACCGAGCCGAGCTGCCACTCGATCGGCGGCGTCTCGCGGAAGGAGACCGAACAGGGAAGCTCCCGGACCTCGACCGGCGACAGGGGGGCCGAGATGTAACGAGCGATCCGGTCCTCAAGCGACGCCTCCGGCGAGGCCGGTCCCCACACGGTGATCTCGGCGTCGGCGCGGAAGCACGGCGGGAAGAACATCAGGCCCTGGATGTGGTCGAGGTGGAGGTGGGTGAGGAGGATGTTGACGCGCGGCGAGCTGACCAGGTCCAGGCCCAGGGTCCTGATCCCCGTGCCCGCGTCGAGAATCAGCTCCTCGCCGTTTCCGAAGTTGAGCTGGACGCACGAGGTGTTGCCCCCGTAGCGGTTCATCTCCGGTCCCGGCGCGGGTACCGAGCCCCGGGCGCCCCAGACCTTGAGCCTCATCCGTCGGCTCCGGAGCCGTTGTTCTCGAGCGGCCAGAAGAAGATCATCGCTCCGGAGGACCCCTCCTCGGACGCGACGATCGGGAAGGCGCTCGACTCGATCACGTGCTCGGCTCCGCGCGACGACCGGATCCGGAAGACGGCGTGGGCGGCGCGGCCCTTGCGAATCGCCTCGGTGGTCGTGAGCTCGTCCAGCCCGAATGGCCTGCCGTCCTCGCCGAACGGCCCGTAGGTCGCCGTCCATTGCTCGGGCGTCATCCTGCCCACGTCCTCGAACGGACGGCCCAGCAGCGCGCCGGCGGCCTCGTTGTAGAACACGAGCGAGCCGGTCTCGTCCACCAGGAAGGCGGGGGTCGAGATGCTCGTCAGCAGGTTGCGGGCGAGGATCAGCTCGAGGGGTCGTTGGGCCGGCATTCACCCATTCTTCCACCCCTTGATCCGATCGGCACACGTTCAGCGACGTGCCGCTAGCCTGATTTCGTGATGAGGAGAGGGGGCATCCTCGCGCTCGCGGGTGCCGCGACGCTGGTCGCCACGGGGGCGGCATCCGCCCAGACGCCGGGCGTGACCCCGACGCCGATCCCTCAGGGCCCGATGGCGGCGAGCATCAAGCCGTTTACGGGCTCGGCCGCCCGGCTCGATCCCTTCTTCCTCCCTCGGGTGCCGCGCAACCCGTTCATGGCCCCCAACGGGGTCTCCAACATCCACGACGACGGCTACCAGACCGACACCTACCGGTGGCGAGGCCCCCTCGGCAGGGGGACCTCGTCCAAGTCGGCCTTCTATTCGCGGGAGTGCGCCTCGATCACCTTCGACTCGCGCGGCCGCCTGGTGACGATCTGCGTCGGCCTCGATCGCCCGGTGCTCGCGATCATCGACCCGAACACCCTCGAGCCGCTTGCGAGCTTCGACCTGCCCCCGCGCCAGCCGGGGGGCGGCGGAAACCCCTTCACGGACTTCAGCGGCGGGGGCTACTTCTTCCTCGACCGACATGACCGCGCGGTGGCCCCGACCACCACGCGGCACGTCTACGTCGTCGGCGAGACGCCCGGGCCGGGGCTTTCCCTCCGCCGCGACTACGACCTGACCGCCGCCGTTCCCTCGGGCGACAAGGTGATCTCGGCTCTGCCCGACTGGAGTGGGCGGATCTGGTTCGCCTCTACCGATGGGGTCGTGGGGTGGGTGGCACGGCGCAGCGGGAAGGTCCACTCCCGCCCGCTCCACTCGCCGATCGGCAACTCCTTCGCGGTCGACGAGCGCGGCGGGGTGTACGTCGTCACCGACCGCGCCCTGTACCGGCTCCGAGCGCGGCACGGCAAGGTGCGGATCGTGTGGCGCCACCGCTATCCGAACGACGGCACCGTGAAGCCCGGACAGACGCAGGCTGGCTCGGGGACGACGCCGACGCTGATCGACGGCGGACGAGACGTGGCGATCACGGACAACGCCGACCCGGTCCACGTCGTGGTCTTCAAGCGCCGCGCCCATGCCGGAGGATCGCGCGTCGTCTGCCGCCGTGCCCTGTTCCACAAGGGCGCCTCGTCGACCGACCAGTCGCTGATCGGGGCGGGGCGATCCATGATCGCCGAGAACAACTTCGGCTACTCGATCGCCGCGACCCAGAACGGTGGCGTGACGGCGCGCGGGCTGCAGCGTGTGGACCTCGACCGCGACGGTCGTGGGTGCCGGACCGTGTGGCGGAGTCGGGTTCGCGCCCCGTCCGTCGTTCCGAAGGTCTCCGGGCGAGCGGGCCTCGTCTACACGTACACGAAGCCGCAGCGCGCCGACGGCCAGGACGCCTGGTTCCTCACGGCGCTCGACTTCGACAACGGGCGCACGGTGTGGAGCCGGCTCGCGGGCGAGGGACTCGGCTACAACAACAACTACGCGCCGGTGACCGTCTCTCCGCGCGGAATCGCCTACCTGGGGGCGCTCGGGGGCATCACCCGATTCCGCGACACCCGCTAGCCGGGCGCCGAGCGACTCAACAGAGCGCGATCAGCTCCGCGAGTGAGTCGTCGAGGCCGCCGGCGAGCTTCCCAACCCCCGGGACGGCGCCAGGATCGGTGCAGAAGCCGAAGCCCATCCGATCGGCGAGCGAGATCGCCGAGGCCCTCAGCGCGTGCCGATCCGCGGGCTCGGCGACGGAATAGAGCTCGGAGACTGTTGCCCCGAGCACGGTGACGGGCTCACGCGGGCCGGGCACGTTCGAGACCGAGAGCGCGAACTCCCGCGGGCCAGAGGCGAGGCCGGAGGCGAACCGGTAGAGCGGCCGGACGTGCGAGAGGCTGTGGAAGAACGAGTACAGCTCGGCTGGGTCGTGGTGCTCCTTGCGGCTGCGCGTCTCGGAGTTGATCGCCAGCAGCCGGGCTCGGGGGTTCGGCTCGGAGATCGGCAGGTCGCAGAACAGGAACGAGTCGCGGTTTCCGAGCTCTCCCGGATGCTCGCTTCGGTGGTGCATGGAGACGGGCACCTGGACCCGGATCGCGCTCATCGGCTCGCGGTGCGCGCCGAGCCAGCGCCGAATCGCCCCCGCCACCAGGGCGAGCACGACGTCGTTCACCGTCACCCCGGCGCCGGCGGCGTGCTCGATCCGCTTGAGGTCGTCGAGTCCGCAGCCGGTGAACGCGACCTCGCGGTCGCCGCCGATTCGGCGATCGAACGCCGTGTCCGCGCCCAGCGGCCAGAGCTCGCGACGGAGCGTCTCAGGCAACGCGGCGATGCCCCGCCCGGCGGCGCGCCAGCGGCGAGGCGAGACGGCGGCCCGCCCGGCGCGGGCGAGGCCCGATCCGATCCCTCGGGTCCTCGCGGCGGCCCCCGCCGCCAGGAGCCTCCCGCTTCGCGGCACAGGCTCCGGGCGCCAGCGGGAGGCCGACCCGGGCTCCACGGATCCGTCCGCGTCCCAGAGCAGCGCCGAGAGCATCCGCAGGGCGGTCACCCCATCGGCGAGGCAATGGTGGACGCGGACGACGAGGGCCACGCGTCCCTCGGGGAGCTGCCCGGCGACGTCGACGCACCACAGAGGGTGGGCGTGGTCGAGCCGCTCGCCCATTAGGCTGCCGCAGAGCCGCCAAAGCGATGCCTCGTCGGCGATCGGCTCGGACGCGGCGCGCACATGCCTGCGGACGTCGAAGTACGGGTCGTCGATCCAGGTCGGCGGAGCGATCCCGAGCGGGGTCGGTGCCAGCCGTCGGCGGGCGCGCGGGAGCCCGTCGAGGCGGGAGGCGACGCGCGCTCGAAGCCGGTCGAGGTCGAGGGGGCGCCCACCCGGGCCAGGCTCGACGACGGCGAGCTTCAGGGTGTGCCCCGCGACCGACTCGGACTCGAGGCGCAGGATCCGGTTGTCGTCGGGGCTGAGACGCTCCACCGACGGCCGGTTATCGCAGATCAAGGCGCAACTGCGAGGACCGGCCGCGCCCGCCGCGGCGCGGCCGATCCTCGAGCCCGGCTACTGGACGGTGATCTCGCCCTTCATGCCGAGGTCCTTGTGGCCGTCGATCGGGCAGTAGAACTCGTACTTGCCCGGCTTCAGGTTCACGGTGAGCGTTCCGCTCTGACCCGGCTGGAGCTCGGACTGCAGCTCCTGGTCGCCGCTGGACGTGCCCTCCACCTCGAGGCTGTGGGTGACCGTGCCGTCGTTTGTGGCGTTCAACGTGACCTGGCCCGCCTTCACGGTCGGGTCCGACGGATTGAGCTTGTACTCGGTCTCCGAGACGTTGACGGACGAGCCGCCGCCCGACGCGCCTCCTCCGCCCGCGGCGGCCGACGTGGTGGTCGAGCTCGCGGCCGTCGTGCTCGAGCTGCTGCTGCTGCTGCCGCAGCCGACGACGCCGAACCCGAGCGCCGCAACGGCGATCCCGCTCAGCGCCACAGTGCGAATCACGATTCTCCTCTCATTCAGGTGCCCTCCTCAGGGGTCGATTGCTGGTCCACCGCGGCGCTTGCTCCCCGGGAGCGGGGATGCAATGGCGCCACGAAGGTCTTGGAGCCGGCTTGGAGCCCGACCGCGACTGCGTCGGCCGGCGTCACTCCCGAGCTCAGGTTGGCCTCGTCGCTCTCGCCCGCGTAGACGTAGCGGAACGATCCGGCCGGCACCTTCGTGCCGTCGGAGCGGCGCAGCCAGACGGTGCACAGCGTGCCGGGGCGAAAGCCGCGAACCTGCATCCTGACGTCGCTTCCCCACGGCCGAGGGGCGAGGCTCGCCTCGACGGATGCGCCCCTCGGGAGCGAATGGAACGCCACGCGTTCCGCTGGGGCGGTCCCGGACGAGCCGATCAGGCTGACCGCGAGCGCCACCATCGCCGCGGCGGCGGCGGCCGCGGCGGTGGCTGCGAGCCCAAGCCGAACGCGCCTGCGGCGTGCCGACCGGCGCTCAGCGGCGATCCGCCGTGCGATGCGATCCGCGAGCCGCGCGGGCGGCGCCGGGGTGGGGGAGAGGAGATCCGGATTGGCGCGAGAGAGGAGCCCGGCCACCGGCCTCAGCGACTCGGCCTCCTCGCGACAGCGTGGGCAGCCGTCGAGGTGGGCCTCGGTGGCGGCGGTCTCGGCGGGATCGAGGTGCCCGAGCACCAGGGCGCCGATCCGCTCGCGCCAGACCCTGCATTCCTCAGCCGTCATAGCCCATCTCCTCCATCGCGTTGCGGAGCGCGCGCAGTCCGTAATAGACCCGGCTCTTGATCGTTCCCTCGGGGACGCCCAGCTCGGCTGCCACCTCGGCGTACGGCCGCTCGCGCAGGTAGGTCTCGACGAGGACCCGGCGATGCTGCTCGCCGATCCGCCGCAGGGCTTCCTCCACCTGCCAGCTCAGCAGCATCTCCTCGAACGGCTCGTGCCCGCTCTCGGGCACCTCGGTGCCGACGGTCGGCCTGGACGCCCGGGCGCGGCCGAGGTCGATCACCACGTTGCGCAGGATCGCGAACAGCCAGGTGCGCAGGGAGCCGATCTCGGGGTCGAATCGATCCGCCGCGCGCCACGCACGGAGGAAGGTGTCCTGGACGGCCTCCTCCGCCAACCCCTGATCCTCGAGCGAGCGGAGCGCGAAGCCGTAGAGCTCGCCCGCGTGGGCCGCATAGGCCTCGCGGACCCCGGACTCCTGGGCCAGGAAGGTGTCAGCCATGGGGCTGGGATGGCGAATGCATTCGTGCCGTAATACTCCTCCCAGCCGCGCCGAGTTCAACCGCGACGGCCCGGATCGCCAGTCACGCACGCCGTGGCCTCCACGCCGCTCCGCTGGGCTGCGCCCGGCGTCAGCTCGCGGCGTGCCCGGCGGAGATCCGCGAGCGCGTGCCGCCGGTCGCGCCGAAGCGCTGCCCCGGCGCCTGAACGGCCACGACGGCCCCGGGCGAGCCCGGGTGCCGACGGCGGCCGCTAGTCGGTTTCCGAAAGGCCGTCTAGAGCTTGCCGATCTTGAAGATCTTCGTGCCGCAGTCGGGGCACGTGCCCTGGATCGCCGGGCGACCGTTCTTCATGGTCACCTGCTGGGGATCCTTGATCTCCACCTTCTTGCGCTCTTTCACGCAGTAGCCGGTTGGCATCTGAGGGTCTCCTTTCAGGAACCGCGTGTGTGTGCGTGCGCCGCATGACGGTTGCAAGAACAGCCAGCCAGGCGACGCGCAAGCGACGGTAGAGCAATGGTCGGACGCGTGCACGCACGCGTGGTGCCGATCGTCACAAGGGGCCCGGCCCCGTGCCGGGTGCGAGCGGGCCGTGCGGGCGCGACGTGCGGGCTCGCTACGGGGTGGTGCCGCCGGAGCCTGCGGCGCCCCCGGCGCCCGTGCCCGACGGGGTGCCGGCGCCCGTCGAGGCGCCCCCGGCGCCGCCAGGGGGCGCCGTGCCCGCCTGCCCACCTGAGCTCGCCACCTCGCTGCGAAGCTCCTTGATGTCATCCTGGACGACCTGAAGCTCGCGCTTGGACGTCGTCTGCTGGGTCGAGAGTCGTCCGACCTCGCTCTCCAGGTCCCCCAGGCGTCGGTTGAGCGACTGGACGCCCTGCTGCGCGGCCTGGCTCGCCGACTGCCGGACGCCTGAGAGATCGTTGCGAAGCGACTGCACGTCGCTGTCGGTCGCAGAGTCGCGTTTCAGCTGCAGGACGAGCACCAGGGCGACCAGGGCGGCGGCCAGCGCGAGCACGGCGATCGCGCCGAACAGGTACGTGCGCAGGCCGATCTTGCGGTCGATCTGGGCGAGCCAGGCTCGCAGCCCGTCGATCCGCTCGTGGGGGTCCGGCCGCGCGCCCGGCGGCGCGGCCTTGCCCGCCGGCGCTCCGGTGGGCGGCGCGGCCTTCCGGGCGGAGCCCTCGGCCACCCCCGGCTTCGCCGGGGTCGCCTGGGGCGCCCCTGCGCCGGCGCCTGGCTGAGCCTGCGGGGCCACCGCGGTGGGGGGCTCGGCCTCGGGGGCGGCGGGCCGCCTTCGAAATCGCATCCGGGGGCGCGGCATTCGCTCGTCCTAGGAGCCGGGGCGCGGCCCGGCCACCTCGCCGTCCGGGGGGTCGAGCCCCCGACCGCTCTTCGCCCACACCTCGATCCCGCCCTCGAGGTTGTAGGCCTCCCAGCCCGACTCCCTGAACGCGGCCGCGGCCAGCGAGGAGCGGCTTCCGGTGCGGCAGTAGAAGATGACGGGGCGCTCGCGAGGGATCGACTCGGCCTCGTCCGCGAGCTGGTTGAGCTCGAGGTGGCGAGCCCCCTCGATTCGGCCCGCGTCCCACTCGTAGGGCCGGCGGACGTCGATCAGCTCGGCCCCGGCCTCGAGGAGCTCGGCCGCCCGCTCGGGCTCGACCTCGCTCGTGGTGGTCGTCTCGTCGGCCATGCCATGAGCTTATTCTCTGCGTTTCCAATCCGACCGAAGGGAGACTCGCCGATGCCCGAAGCCGTGATCGTCGATGCCGTTCGAACCCCGATCGGGCGCGCGTTCAAGGGCTCGCTCGCCCAGCAGCGCCCGGACGAGATGGGCGCCTACGTCATCGACAGGCTGCTCGAGCGAAACCCCGACGTCAGCCCCGAATCGATCGAGGACGTCTTCTGCGGCTGCGGCCTGCCGCAGGGGCTCCAGGCCTTCAACATCGCCCGGATCATCGTCCTGCTCTCCGAGCGCCTGCCGCAGTCGGTGAACGGCGTCACCGTGTCCCGGTACTGCTCCTCGAGCCTCGACGCGATCCGCCACGCGGCGAACGCGATCAAGGCGGGCGAGGGCGACGTGTACATCGGGGCGGGCGTCGAGTGGGTGAGCCGCTACAACGAGCGCCAGGAGGCCGCCGGCGAGGCCGACCAGCATCCCCGGCTACAGGGCCGAGACGGCGACCCCGACGCCTACATCACGATGGGGCTGACCGCCGAGAACGTCGCGGACCGCTACGAGGTCAGCCGTGCGGACATGGACAAGTACGCGCAGCGCTCGCAGGAGCTCGCCGTGGCCTCGCAGGAGTCCGGGTTCTACGACCGCGAGATCGTCCCCGTGCGGCTCGAGGACGGGACCGAGGTCGCCAAGGACGACGGCCCGCGGGCCAGCTCCACGCTCGAGAAGCTGGCCGAGCTGAAGCCGGCCTTCCGGGAGGACGGCAAGGTGACCGCGGGGAACTCCTGCCCGCTCAACGACGGGGCCGCCGCAGTGCTCCTCATGTCGGACGCCAAGGCGGAGGAGCTCGGCCTCTCACCGCGCGCCCGGATCGTCACGGCGGCCACGTTCGGCAACGAGCCCGAGTACATGGGCGTGGCCCCGATCGGAGCGATCAAGAAGGTGCTCGACCGCGCCCGGATGACGATCGACGACGTGGACGTGGTCGAGCTGAACGAGGCGTTCGCCGCCCAGGTGATCCCGATCATGGACGAGTGCGACATCCCGCTCGAAAAGCTCAACACCCACGGCGGCGCGATCGCCCTGGGCCACCCGTTCGGGATGACCGGTGCCCGGATCATGACCACGCTTCTGAACGCGATGGAGACCGACGACCACCAGGTCGGCCTGGAGACGATGTGCGTGGCCGGTGGCCAGGGCAAGGCCATGGTCCTCGAGCGGCTCTAGCTCGGTCAGGGCAGCGCTCAGGCCGCCGCACCCCGCGATCATTGAGCTGTTTGGGGGCCCATAGACACCAAAAGGCTTCAAACCCTCCATTTAGGGCCGGGGGGCGCGGTCCTGGCGGTCTCGGTCTCGTCCTGGCGGGCGCGCTGGCGTGCCTCCTTGCGGTGGGGGCGCCGGGGGCGGAGGGTGCCGGCCGAGCGCGCCTGGACATCCGGGTCTTCGCGCGAGTGCCGGCGCCGGGCCAACCGGAGCCGGTCGCGATCGGCCCCCACCGGAGGGTCTTCGTGGGCACCAACCAGCAGGGGAAGGGCGACGCGGATGCCCCATCGAAGATCTTCGCGTACTCGCGCCGGGGGCGCCTGCGCCGCGGATTCGAGCTTCGGGGACAGGACCTCGACGAGGATCACGGAATCCAGGGCCTCGCCTTCGATGGACGATGGCGCCTGTATGCGCTCGACCGCTCGGCCGACCCCCGCGTGGTCCGGATCAACCTCCGGACCGGCGTTCAGCGACGCTACGCGAGCTTCCGCGACGTCCCGAGTTGCACGGCGTCCGGGCGCGAGCGCAATTGCTCGGCGACTGTCGGCGACGCGGCGGCCGCCCCCGACTACGCCACCTTCGCTCCCGACGGCCGGCTCTACGTCACGGACATTCAGCAGGCGCTGATCTGGCGAGTTCCGCGGCACGGCGGTCGCGCCCATGTCTGGTTCACGGACCCCCGGCTCGAGAACCTCTTCGGGCCGAACGGGATCCAGCTCATGAAGGGCGGCCGAAGGCTCCTGTTCGCGGTCACCGCCGGCTCGCCGAGCGCCGGCGATCCCACCTCGGGCGCTTTGTACAAGCTTCGCGTTCGCCGGGACGGGAGGCCGGGCGAGCTCCACCTGTTCTGGCGCAGCCGCCCGTTCGACGGCCCGGACGGCTTCGCGATCGCCCGGTCGGGCCGCGTCTACCTCGCTCTCGCCGCAGCGAACCAGCTCGCGGTCATCTCTCGCACCGGCCGCGAGCTGACGCGCGTGCCGGCAAACCCGATCGAGAACGAGATGCTGGAGGTTCCGATGGACGGGCCGGCGAGCGTCGCCTTCCTCGGGCGCCGGGCGCTGGTCACGAACCAGACGTCGGCCGCCGGCGGCACGGGCACCCCCGAGCACTGGGCCGTCCTGGACGTCTTCGCCGGGGAGCGCGGGCTGCCGCTGTTTCGACCGTAGCCGGGCGGCTGCACGCCCTCGCGCGCTCGTACGGAAGCCGGGATTCTTCGCTGGTCGAGTTGCGTTGTCATAGTCGTCGAAACTCGACCAGCGACGGCCGAGATCAGCTCCGCGTGCGTGGGCGGCGCTCGGCGGCGGCGGCAGCGCGGTCGTAGGCGACCCGGAAGAGCTCGATGGTCGCTTCGAGGTCCTCGGGGTCGATCGGAGCGGTCACCCACCCCGAGTCGGGAAGGACGTGGTGGGGCCTCGCCCGGCCGGCGGCGATCAGCTCGTCGCGGATGCGGCGGGGGAACGGGAGGTCGGCGAACCGGTCGCCGTGCAGGTGGCCGAGCTCGCGCCGTTCGAGGCGGAGCTCGACCCCGCCGAACCGGTGGGGTCCCGAGGTGACGCCCGGCCAGCTCTGGACCTCGGCGGCGATCCGCTGCCCCGGGCGCATCGCGCTCGTGGGAGTCGCGTCGGCGGCGATCCGCTCGCCGGGGCTCGGCGCGCTCATCCCGCCGCCTCGGCCCGCCGCATCCCGCGCGCCGCCCAGGTGGCGAAGGCGGCCGCCAGCGCGAGCGCGGCGGCGAAGGCGCCGGCGATCACGGTCGGCTCGCCCGAGATGAACCCCCGGCCCGTCTCCAGCAGAAGGGTGAGCGGGTTGATCGTCGCGACGGCGTGTATCCACCCCGACAGCAGGGCGAGCGGGACGTAGACCGGGGCCATGAACAGGATCAGGAAGACCGGGATCTGCATCAGCGGTCCGGCCTGGATCGTCCGCAGCCGCATCGCCACCCCCGCCGCCCACAACCCGGCGGCGACGTTGACGAGCATCGCGAGGACGATCAGCCCGAAGAGGTCGACCCCGCTGCCGTCCACCTGCATCCCGGCCACCAGCGCGACACTGAAGAGGATCGCCGTGGTGATCAGCATCCGGGCGAGCGCCGCCAGCGCGTAGCCGGCCACGATCGCCAGCCGGTTCGGCGCCGCCAGCAAGAGCCGGCGGGCGAACCCGGACTCGAAGTCGGCGGCGATCCCGAAGCCGGTGAAGACGCCGCCGAAGGCGGACGCCTGGAGGAGCACGAAGACGAACTGAAACGCCGTATAGCCACTCGGGAAGTCGAACCCGGGCACGTTCGAGATCGCCGAGAGGCCGCCGGCGAAGGCGGTGAAGAAGAAGAGCGGGAAGATCAGGGACGGCAGGAGGAGCGCCGGGTTCGTGTACATGCGGTGAAGCGTCCGCCAGGCGACGGCCCCGACGACCGAGCGAGATCGCCTCATGTCCGCGCCATCCTCGTTCGCAGGGCGACGCTTGCGGCAGCAAGGCCGACGACGACGACGCCTACGGCGACCCCGAAGGCGAGCGCCAGGGCCTCGGCGTCCCATCCGGTGATCAAGAGCGATCGGATGCCCTCGATCAGGTACGAGACGGGGTTGTAGGTCGCGATCTCGCGGAACCAGTCCGTCTGGATCAGGTCGCGAGGGAGGCTCATCGAGCTGAGGAAGAGGAAGACGAAGAAGATCGGAAACATGCTCTGGACCACCTCGCCCGAGCCGGTCCGCAGGGCCACGAACGCGCCGAGCGCGCCGAAGCCGAGCGCCATGGTCAGCGAGAGGGCGATGATCACCGCGACGCCACCGACCCCGGCGGCGAAGTCCGCGCCGGCTGCGAGGCCGACGAGCAGGTAGGCGATCGCCTGGATCAATCCCAGGGCGACGGCCCCCGCGAGCATGCCGCCGAGCAGCGCAACCCCGCGCAACGGGGTGAGGGCGAGGCGGTTGAAGAAGCCGGTTTCGATGTCCGTGGCGAGGTTGGTGCCCGAGTTCATGGTCGAGAACAGCGCGCCCTGCATGAACGGCACCGCAAGCGCGAAGGTCAGATAAGAAGCCGTCGGGAACCCCGGGAGGTTGGTGGCGTCGCTGAGCCCGCTCGAGTTGACGGCCAGGAGGAAGAGCGGAAAGATCAGCGCCGGCACCACCTGCGCGGGCTGACGGAGCGTCCGCAGCGAGGAGCGGCGGGCCAGGGCCCACACCTGGGTGGCAAGCGTGCCTCGCGCGCTCAAGCTTCGACCGCCTCCAGCTCGCTGGTGCTGTGTGGCTCGGCATCGTCGTCCCCGGCGCCCTCGAGAGAGCGCCCGGTCTTGGCGAGGAAGACGTCGTCGAGCGTCGGCGCGTGAAGCTGGAGATGCTCGACCGGGATCCGCTCGGCGTCGAGCGCCCGCACGACGTCGGCGAGGTCGCCCTCGCCGCCGTGGAGCCGGACCGCGACGCCCTTCGGGGCGGCGCCGACCCGATCGCCGAACCGCTCCAGCACCGCGGCCGCGCGGTCGCCGTCGGAGGGCTCGCGCGGGATCGCCTCGACGGTGGGGCGGCCGATCTGAGCCTTGAGCTCCCCCGGCGTCCCGCCGGCCACGATCCGGCCGTGGTCGATGATCCCGAGGTGGTCGGCGAGCGCGTCGGCCTCCTCGAGGTACTGCGTCGTGAGGAACACGGTCACTCCGCGGTCGCGCGCCAGGCGCGCAACCTCGTCCCAGAGCGCCGCGCGGCTCTGGATGTCGAGGCCGGTCGTGGGCTCGTCCAGGAACAGGATCCGGGGGCGGTGGACGAGGGACAGCGCGAGGTCGAGCCGGCGCTTCATGCCACCCGAGTAGCCGCCGACCCTGCGGTCGGCCGCCTCCCTCAGCCCCACCCTGGCGAGCAGCTCGTCGCTCCGCTCCGCTCTCTCTGGCTTCGAGAGCCCGTGCAGAGCGCCCTGGAGCCGCATGTGCTCGCGGCCCGTGAGGTAGGGGTCGAGCGCCGCCTCCTGGAGCGCCGCGCCGATCGCGTCGCGCACCGCGGGCCCCTCGCGAACGATGTCGTGGCCGGCGACCCGCGCGGTCCCGGCGGTGGGGGGCAGGAGCGTGGTCAGCATGTGCACGGTGGTCGACTTGCCGGCGCCGTTCGGGCCCAGGAAGCCGTAGATCTCGCCCGGCCGCACCTCGAGGTCGATGCCGTCGACCGCCCGCGGGCCGTTCTTGAATTCGCGGACGAGGCCCTCGACCTCGATGCCCTCGTTCGAACTCATCCGGCCTCCTTTCCACGCATCGGCATGTCCGTTGAGGCTCACGATGGTTGAATATATCAAATATCCAGTAAATGGAGTATCATGAGCGCGGTGACGAACGCAACTACCAAGGCCGGGTCGCCCAGGAAGGCCGAGCAGCCGGAGCGCGCGGCCCTCTCGGCGAGCGCGGCGGATGACGACCGCGACCTCGCCAGCGAGACCTGGTCGCTCCTTCAGCGGGTGACCTTCTCGCAGCGGCCCCGTTGGATCGCGGCGATCCGCGAGCACGACCTCGTTCCCCCGCACTGGATCGCGCTTCAGGCGCTCGACGAGCCGAAGCCGATGGGCGAGCTCGCGAAGCTGCTCGCCTGCGACAGCTCCAACGTCACCTGGATCACCGATCGGCTGGAGGAGCGCGGCCTGGTCGAGCGCCGCCCGGCCGAGCACGACCGCCGCGTGAAGCTCCTGGTCCTGACGCCCAAGGGGCGGCGGCTGCGCGCGCAGCTCGAGGCGCGTTTGGCCGAACCGCCGCCACCGATCACGGCGCTCTCACCCGAGGACCAGCGGGCGCTGCGCGACATCCTGCGTCGCGCCGCGCAACGCCTGGACGGCCCTCAGTCCTCGAACAGCGCGTAGCCGTACGAGCCGCGCTTGTAGGCGAGCTTGGCGATCGCCGACATCCGTTCGTCGTCGTTCGACCCGATCTGGCTGAAGCGCGCCCGCACCCGGCCGGCGGCGCGGGCGCAGAAGGTCTCGGCGATGTAGCGCTCCTGACCGGAGGGCTCGACGCCCTGGTCCTCGAAGATCGAGGTGACTCGGGAGAGCACCGCGATCTGGGCGTAGATGTCGGCGACCGAGTCGGCGATGCGCTTCTGCTGGAACTGGCGCTCCATGATCCCGCCCTTGTGCTCGCGAAGCAGGGACTCGGTGACGTCGCGAAGCTGCTTCACCTGATCCGAGACGGCCTCGGCGTGCTCCGCGAGCTCCGGATGCGCCCGGCCGATCCGGTTGGGGCGCACCTCGCGCTGGATCCGCCCCCCCACATAATCGACGAGGACCCCGATCGAGCCGATCGGGTCCGAGAGCCCGATCTCCCCGAGGCCCGAGAGCTCCTCACCGACCGGCTTCATCCCGGAGAGCGCGATGAACGCACGCATGACGTCGTTGGCGCCCTCGAAGATCGGGAAGATCCGGATGTCGCGGAGGATCTGCTCGTAGGGCTCCGTGCGCATGTAGCCCTCCCCGCCCTTGAGCTGCAGCACGCGATTGGCGGCGTACCAGAGGAACTCCGTCGCCGAGACCTTGCAGATCGCCGACTCGAGCGAGTAGTCGGGGACGCCGGCGTCGACCAGGCCGCAGGTCAGGTAGCACATCGACTCGAGCCCGAACAGGTAGGAGACCATCCAGCCGATCTTGTCCTGCACGAGCTCGAAGTCGGCGAGCTGGCGGCCGAACTGGCGTCGCTCCTTGACGTGGGCGATGGCTCGGTCCAGGAGGCCCTTGGTCGCGCCCACGGAGCCGGTGCCGAGGCCGATCCGCCCGTTGTTGAGGACGTGCATCGCGATGCGGAAGCCCTCGCCGGGCTCCCCGAGGACGTTCTCCGGCGGCACCCGGACGTCCTTGAAGTAGAGGCGGCGCAGGTCGTTGCCCCTCAGGCCCATCGTGTCGTAGCGCTCCCCGACTTCGAACCCCTTCATGCCCTCCTCGAGGATCAGGGCGATGTGGGTGTCCTTGCCGTCCACCTCGCACCGGGCGAACGTAGTGAACACGGAACCCGTGCCGCCGTTGCCGATGTAGCGCTTCTCGCCGTTCAGGACCCACGCGCCGTCGGGCTGTCGCACGGCGCGGCTTTGGATGTGGTAGGCGTCGGAGCCGGCATCGGGCTCGGTCAGCGCGAAGCCGGCGAGCTTGCGACCGGCCGCCAGGTCGGGCAGCAGGCGCTGCTTCTGCTCGTCCGATCCGAACAGGTGGATGCCCTTGAAGCCGATCGACTGATGCACCCCCATCACGATCGAAAGGGTCGCGTCGATCTGCGCGAAGGTCTCGAACACGCGCGCGTACCCGGTCTGCGAGAGGCCCTGGCCGCCGTACTCCTCGGCGACGTAGAGCCCGCACAGACCGCGCTCGCCCAGCTCGGCGACGAGGTCGTCTCCGAGCCAGCGCCGCTCCTCGATCTCGCGCGGGTCCATTCCCTCGCCGATCTCGCGGGCGGCGCCGATCAGCGCCCTCACGCGGTCCTGCTCGGAGTCGTCCGGCTGCGGCCACGGAAAGACCATCTCCTCGTGGATCTCGCCGCAGAAGAGCGACTTCGTGAACGACGAGGTCGGCTGCTCTTCCTGCTCGCGCTCGGGCCGTACCGTCGTGGCCGCCTCCATCGCCCGCGAGCCTATCCGTCCGGGCGCACCGGCCGGCGCTTCGGCGAAAATCCCAGTGATGACCGCGGCGCACGAGAGCCGCCGGCGACGTCGCCCGCCCAGCGTTCCCGCTGCTCGCCGACGACGGCGCCTCCTCGCGCTCGGGCTGGTCGCGCTACTGGCGCTCCTCGCGCTCGCCGGTGGCCTCATCGCGGGCGGCGGGAGCGGCGGCGGGTCGCTCACCCCGCGCGAGGCAGTCCGCGCGCAGCGCGAGGCGCAGCCGGTCCACTTCACGGTCTCGGCGAGTGGCGATCTCTTGATCCATTCGCTGGTCTGGGAACGGGCGCTGGCGCTCGGCGGCGGGTCGCACTACGACTTCGGTGGAGAGCTCAAGGAGCTGAGGCCCTACGTCGCCTCCGCCGACCTCGGGATCTGCCACGTCGAGACCCCGATGACCCCGGCGCCACCGACCAGCTATCCGATCTTCAACACCCCACCGGCGCTCGCGGACGGGATCAAGGCCACCGGCTGGGACGCGTGCGACACCGCGTCCAACCACTCGCTTGACCAGGGTCAGACCGGGATCGACGACACCGGCAAGGCGCTCGACCACGCCGGCATAAAGCACACCGGCTCCTTTCCGTCGGCCGCTGCGCAGCGGAAGATCGTCATGCTCGACGCCGCCGGAGTCAAGGTGGCCTTCCTCGCCTACACGACCGACACCAACGGGATCCCGCCCCCGCATTCGTGGTCGGTGAACATCGCCAGCCCGGGGCGCGTCCTGGACGACGCGAGGCGGGCGAAGAGGGAGGGTGCCGAGGCCGTGATCGTCAACCTCCACTGGGGCGGCGAGATCGTCCCCGAGTACCAGCAGGAGCCGAGCTCCGGTCAGCTCGCGCTGGTCAAGAAGCTCACGGCCTCGCCCCTGATCACCGCGATCATCGGGCAGGGCCCGCACGTCGTGCAGCCCATCGAGCGCCTGAACGGGAAGTTCGTCGTCTTCAGCGAGGGCAACCTGATCTCGAACCAGAGCCCCGAGGCGGGGCTCCCGGCCCCCACCCAGGACGGGATCGTCGCGCTGCTCGACTGCGTCGCCGACGGGCGGGGAGTGCGGGTCGACGGCGTCCGCTACGTGCCGGTCTTCGTGAACCACCCCGACTACACCGTGCTGCCCATCGGCGCGGCGCTGCAGCGGGGGGAGGGAGACCCGACCCTCCTGCGCGACTCCTATCGGCGCACGGTGGGCGTGGTGGGCGACGGGAAGCGGATCGCGCCGGTACCGGCGAAACTCCCCTGATAGCCGATTGCGAATGCGCCGGTTCCTCGTCGGCGCTCGCCGGAGATCGAGAAGGGCCTAGAGGAGATCCTCGGCCTGGTCGGCGATCAGCCTCGCGAGGGCGAGCGATGAGGTGGCGGCGGGGGACGGGGCGTTACGGACGTGGACGGCGCGCTCGGTGCGATGCACGACGAAGTCGTCGACCAGGGACCCGTCGCGAGCGACCGCCTGGGCCCGGATCCCGGCGGGGCCGGGAACGACGTCGGCGGCCCTGAGCTCCGGGACGAATCGGCGGAGCTCGCCGACGAATGCCCGACGGCTGGATGCCCAGCGCAACTCGCGAACGGCCGTCCGCGGGAACCGCGCGGCCAGACGCCAGGTCCCCGACCAGGCGAGAGTCCCTCCGAGATCGCGCACCCGAACGCGTCCGAGGCGGTATGCGTCGCGCGCGGCGACCAGCAGTGCGGAGGGGCCGAGCAGGACCTGGCCGTCGACCGCGCGGGTGAGATGCATCCCCAGGAAGGGAAGGTCGGGATCGGGAACGGGATAGATGCTCGCCCTGACCAGGTCGCGCCGCTCCGGGCGCAGGCGCAGATAAGCGCCGCGGAAGGGGACGATCCGGGGCTCCGCCGGCGCGCCGCAGGCGACGGCCAGCCGGTCGGACCAGGCGCCCGCACACCCCACCGCCACGCGCGCCTCCGTCGTCCCGCGGGAGTGCTCCACGGCGATCGAGCCGCCGCGCGCACGAAGCGATCGAACCGCGCAGCCGGTTGCGATGACGCCGCCGCGGTCGACGAGGTCGGCGGCGAAGCTCGCCGCGACTCGAGCGAAGTCCACCACTCCGGTCGCCGGCGAGTGAAGCGCCGAGATCCCCATGGCGTGCGGCTCGAGCTCCCGCAGCTCCTGGGCTCCGATCCGCCGCAGTCCCTGGACCCCGTTCTCCGTACCGCGCCGCTCGAGCTCGGCGAGCGGGCCGAGTTCGGCCTCGCGGGTCGCGACGATCACCTTCCCGTTATGCAGCGCGCGGATCCCGCGCTCCTCGCAGTACCGATAGAGCTCGCGGGCTCCGGCGACGCACAGCCGCGCCTTCAGCGATCCGGGGCGGTAGTAGATCCCGGCGTGGACGACCCCGCTCGTCCGGCCCGTCTGGTGGGCGGCGATTGCGGGCTCGCGCTCGACGACGCAGACGCGGATCTCGTCGTGGCGCAGGCTCATCTCGCGCGCCGCCGCCAGGCCGACGATCCCGCCGCCGACCACCACCGCGTCGCAGCGGGGCGGGAGGACGGAGCCGGTGATCTCCTTGGCCATCGGATGAGAGGAGCGGCGCGGCGGTTGGCGATCGGCGCCCGCGGCGCGCGACGCAGTCTCCCCAATACGATCGACCCGTGGCCCTGCCGCTGAAGCCGCCCGTGAAGCCGCAGCTCGCCCTGTCGCGGAAGGAGCTGCCGGACGGCGAGGGCTGGGTCTACGAGCCGAAGTGGGACGGCTTTCGGGCGATCGCGTTCGTGGACGGCGAGGACCTCTTCCTTCAGTCCCGCAACGGCAGGCCGCTCGCGCGCTACTTCCCCGAGCTCTCGCTCCCCCGGGGACGCTACGTCCTCGACGGTGAGCTGGTCATCCTCGACCCGAAGGGGCGCGAGCAGTTCGACGCGCTTCAGAACCGGATCCACCCGGCTGAATCGAGGATCAGGATGCTGGCGAAGGAGACGCCGGCCGTCCTGCGGTCCTTCGACCTGCTCGCCGAAGGCCGGTCGAAGCTTCTTCGAGAGCCCTTCGAGGAGCGGCGCGCCGCGCTCGACGCCCTCGTCGCCGGGTTCGACGGGCCGGGCTCGATCGAGCTCACGCCCCTCACGGGGACCGCCGAGGAGGCGCGCCCGCTGCTCGAGTCGGGCGAGGGGGTGATCGCGAAGCGGCTCGACGCCCCGTACCGCCCGGGCGAGCGCAAGGGGATGGTGAAGGTGAAGCGCGTGCGGACGCTCGACTGCGTCGTCGTCGGCTGGCGCCCCGGCAAGGAGGAGGGGACGGTCGGCTCGCTGATCCTCGGGCTGTACGAGCCAGGCGGCGAGCTCCGCGTGGTTGGGCACACCTCGGGCCTCAGCGCGAAGCGCAAACGCGAGCTGGTGGGCGAGCTCGCCCCGTACGAGACCGGCGAGCGGGGCTCGGGCGATCCGAGCCGCTGGGCCAATGACCGAGAGCTCGAGTGGATCTCGCTACGCCCCGAGCTCGTCGTCGAGGTCAGCTTCGACCACGTCAGCGCCGGTCGGATCCGCCACGGCGCCAAGATCCTGCGCTGGCGCGACGACAAGAACCCGCGCGAGTGCACCTTCGACCAGCTCGGGTAGGCATGGCGCCGGTGCCACCGCTACCGGCCGCTGGCCACCGGCGGAGCTTCGCAGGGTGCGCTGGATCGATCGTTTCGCTTAAGCTCGCGCGCCATGGCCCTGCTCGTCTTCGTGCCGATCCTGGGAGCGGTGGTCGCGCACGCGCCGGTGCTGAGCTTCGACCTCCTCCCGTCGCTGAAGCGACCGATCGACGGCGGTCGGACGTTTCGGGGCAGGCGGGTGCTCGGCGACAACAAGACCTGGCGGGGGGCCATGGTGATGCTCGCGGGCGTCGTCGCGGCGACGCTTGCGCTGTCCTCGTGGCCGGGGTACTGGGATGGCCTGCCGCAGGGGATCCGCGACGCGGGGCCGCTTCTGTTCGGCGTCCTGCTCGGGATCGGCACCGTCGTCGGCGAGCTTCCCAACAGCTTCTTGAAACGACGGATCGGGATCCCGCCGGGAAGGCAGCTCCGCTCGCGCACCGGGGTCCTGATCTCGATGCTCGACCAGGGCGACTTCGTGATCGGCGTCTGGATCGCGCTGCTGCCGATCTGGGTCATGAGCCTGGGCCAGGCGCTGCTGGCATTCGTCGTCGTCGGCGTGGTCCACCTCGGGATCAACGTCGTCGGTTACTCGGTCGGCGCGAAGGAAGTCCCGATCTGAGGCAGCCGGGCGCCGGGAGCGCCGGCCAGGAGGGTTTCGTGGACGAGCTCGAGACGATGACGTACGAGCGTGAAGGGCGGGTCGCGCGGATCGTCCTCGATCGCCCGGAGCGGGGAAACGCGATCACGCTCGAGATGCCGCGCGAGCTCGCAGGCTGCGTCGAGCGGGCGAACCTCGACCCGGAGGTGCACGCGATCGCGCTCGCGGGCAACGGGCCGGGGTTCTGCGCGGGCTACGACCTGGTCGCGTTCGCCGAGGGTGCCGCGGGTCCCGTGGCGGGCGGCGATCCCTCGCCGCTCGACCCCGCCGTCCAGGCGCGAAACCACGATCCCGACCGAGTGTGGGACCCGGTCGTCGACTTCCAGATGATGTGGCGGAACGTCCGCGGGTTCATGACCTTGTTCGAGTCCGAGAAGCCCGTCGTCTGCAAGGTGCACGGGTACTGCGTCGCGGGCGGCACGGATATGGCCCTCTGCTCGGACCTACTGGTCGTCGAGGACGAGGCGAAGATCGGCTATCCGCCGGCGCGCGTTTGGGGGGCGCCCACGACCGCGCTCTGGGCCTGGCGGATCGGGCCGGCGCGAGCGAAGCGGTTGCTGCTCACGGGCGACTCGATCTCGGGACGGCAGGCGGCCGAATGGGGCTTGGCGACGGAATCGGCTCCCGCGAACGAGCTCGACGAGCGCTTCGAGGCGCTTCTGGAGCGCGTGGCGCGGGTGCCGGTGAACCAGCTCGTCATGCACAAGCTGCTCGTCAACCAGGCGCTGTTCTCGCAGGGGCTGCGCGCGAGCCAGGTCCTGGGAACTTTCTTCGACGGCATCGCGCGCCATACGCCGGAGGGCCACGACTTCGCGCGCCGCGCCGGCGAGGCCGGATGGCGCGAGGCGGTGCGGGAGCGCGACGAGCCGTTCGGCGACGTGGGCCGCTCCGTCCCGGAGGATTGAGAGGCGCGTCCTGCCCGCGGGCGATCACCGGATCACGGTCGAGTCGATCCGCGACCGACTTGCCTCGAGCTTCCCCGCCGACATGGGGGTCGAGCCACTCGAGATCGACGATCGACGCTCTCGGGGTCGGATCGTGGTCGACGGGCGCCACCTTCACCCCGGAGGCCTCGTCCACGGGGGCGCCTGGGTCGCGCTGGCGGACACGGTCGCGGCCTGGCAGACGTTTCGGCACCTGCCCGCCGGCGCCGACTTCACGACCACGGAGATGAAGCTGAACGTGTTCGCGGCCGGGAAACCGGGGGACGAGCTGATCGCCACCGCCGAGCATCTGCACGCCGGCCGCTCCACCCACGTGGTGGAGGTCCGGGTTCACCGCGGCGAGCGGCTGGTCGCCAACCTCCTCGTCACCCAGTTCGTCGTGCCGCCGCCGGGCGACTGACTCCGACGCCGGCGTCGCACTCGGCGAGGTCCGAGAGCCTGCCGAGGAGCTCGCTCAGCGAGGCGACCTCCTCGTCGTCGAGCCGCTCTCCCATCAGGCGCTCGACGGCCGCGAAGTGATCTCCCGAGCTCTGGCGGAGCTTCGTCATCCCGGCGTCGGTGAGCACGGCGTAGGTCACCCGCGCGTCCTCCTCGCAGGCGCCCTTCTCGACCAGCCCGGTCGCCTCGAGGCGGTCGAGCATCCGGGTGATCCCCGACGGGGAGAGGCGCACCTCGCGAGACAGGTCGACGCGCCGCATCGAGCGCTCCGGCCCCCGTGACAGGAGCAGCAGCACCTCGTACTCGCTCAGGGTCAGCCCGTGCGTCTCGACCAGCCGGGCGCTGAGCTCTCGGGTGAGCGTGGCGTGAGCCCCGAGCAGGCGCGCCAGGGCGGTGATCGAGGGGGAGGATGTTTTCCCAGTCAACTGTTGCATGATCAAGTTTCTCTGTTAGACTATTTAGTTGATGAGTCAAGCATACTCGACCCAGAGGAGGTCTTCCATGGCAACGGCAACCCAGACGAGCGCCCTCCCGACCGGCATCTGGAAGTCCGATCCCGTGCACTCGAGCGTCGGCTTCTCCGTCAAGCACATGGTCGTCGCCACATTCCGCGGGGCGTTCACGGACTTCGCGATCACCCTCGCCAACGAGGACGGCGAGCCGAGGATCTACGGCGCCGTCCGCGTGGACAGCGTGGACGTCCGCGACGAGAACCTGAAGGGTCACCTGCTCTCGCCGGAGTTCTTCGACGCAGAGCGCCACCCCGAGATCACGTTCACATCGACCGGGATCCGCGTCGACGGCGACGAGCTGAGCGTCGACGGGGAGCTGACGATCAAGGGGACCACCAAGTCGGTCGAGGCCCGCGGCACGATCGTCGGGCCCGCGGAGCACCCCGCCGGCGGCGAGCGGATCGGAGTCGAGCTCGAGACGACCGTGGACCGGACCGAGTTCGGCCTCGACTGGAACGCCGAGCTCCCGAAGGGCGGCGTGATGGTGGAGAACCCCGTCACCCTGACCGTCCACCTCGAGCTCGCGAAGGAGTGAGCGGTGCGGCTCCTCGCGATCTCGGGAAGCCTTCGGCGTGATTCCCACAACACCCGGCTCCTGCGGGCGGCCGCGCAGCTCGCCCCGGCGCCCGCTGAGCTGGAGCTCTTCGACGGGCTGAAGGACGTGCCGCCCTACGACGCGGACGACGACCTCGATCCCGCCCCCGAGGGCGCCGCGAGGCTCCGCGAGGCGATCGCCGCCGCGGACGGCGTGCTGATCGCGACCCCCGAGTACAACTCATCGCTTCCGGGACAGCTCAAGAACGCCCTCGACTGGGCGTCGCGGCCGTTCCCCGACAACGTCCTGCGAAACAAGCCGGTGGCCGTGATCGGCGTCTCGACCGGGATGTTCGGGGCGGTGTGGGCACAGGCGGAGGCTCGCAAGGTCCTCGCCTCGATCGGAGCCCGCGTGATCGACGTCGAGCTGCCGGTCCCCGGGGCGGAGCGGGCGTTCCGGGGCGACGGGCTGGCCGACGCGGACCTTCACCGGCGCCTCGCCGCGATCCTCGACGAGCTGATCGCCGCGGCGCGCTTGCGCGCGCCCGAGAGCCACGCGCTCGCCGCCTAGCCTGGCGGCGGCTTACGGGACGCGGTGGATCTCGAACAGGTTCGTGCCGAGCTCCTGCTCGGGGAGCCCGGCCGTGATGCCGATCAGGTCGCCGCTCTCCGCCACGCCGGCCTCCTTGGCGAGGCGCGCGCAGTCATCGAGCAGCGCCCTCAGGCTGCCCCAGTCCTCCGCGAGCTTGCAGCTGACCCCGAACAGGAGCTGAAGGCGGCGCACCGTCTCGATCCGAGGCGTGACTGCGAGCACCGGGACCTTGGGGCGATGCGCCGAGACGAGGCGAGCCGTGCGCCCGCTGCGGGTCGGCACGACGATCGCCGCGAGGCCGAGCGTGTAGGTGGACCCCACGGCGGCACGCGCGACGGAGCCGGCGACCTCCGAGGCCTCGGCTCGGTTGAAGACCCAGTCGCCGTAGGGCAGGTCGGGCTCGGCCTCGCGGGCGATCCGATCCATCACCCGGACCGCGTCGACGGGGTACTCGCCGACCGCGGTCTCCTCCGAGAGCATCAC
>DATGAF010000026.1:0-12533 GCA_035313645.1 Solirubrobacterales bacterium | reverse complement strand
GCACGCTCGCCGTCGAGCCGCGCAGCGAGCCCAAGGAGGCCTGACCGGCCAGCCCGCGGGACGGCATTTCGTCAGGTCGGAGGGCCGAAATCCGACTCGAAGGGGGAGAGGTGGCCCGTCCGCCCCCCTCTCTACTGTGAGCCACGATGAGCGACCAGCCGTCATTGATCGAACAGTCCGCGCCCGCGGGCTCGAACGGCCACGGACCGGAGCCCGGGCGGCCGTCGGTTCGCGACCTCCGCGACGGGCAGGCCGTGTCGGGCGTCTTCGCCGTTCGCGAGCGCGAGCTTCGCCAGCGCCGAAACGGCGGTGACTGGCTGCGGCTGATCGTCTGCGACCGCTCCGGGACGGTCGAGGCCGTCGCCTGGGACGAGGTCGCCGACTGCTTTCGGATCGCGGCGCCCGGCGCCGCCGTGCACATCACGGGGCGGTTCGGGGTCCACCCCCAGTACGGGCCGAAGATCACCGTCGAGGCGATTCGGGCGGCGGGGGACGACGAGTTCGAGCCCGCCGACCTCGCCGATGGCCCCGAGGTCCCGATCGAGCGCCTCGAGGCGGACCTTCGCGAGCTCGTCGAGACGATCCAGAACCCGCACCTTCGCGAGCTCCTGGGGCGCTTCTTCGGATCCGGCTCGGCGGTGTGGGCGCGCTTTCGCGAGGCCCCGGCGGCGAAGTACTACCACCAGGCCTACCGGCACGGGCTGCTCGACCACACGATCTCGGTCGCCCAGGCGGTCAGCGCCGCCGCCTCCGCGTTCGCCGGCGTCGACCGCGACATCGCGGTGACCGGGGCGCTCCTTCACGACATCGGCAAGACGATCGCCTACAACGACGACCCGCTGGGGATCGATCTCACGGACGCCGGACGGCTTCAGGGCGAGATCCCGCTCGGCTACTACCTGGTCCGCCGTGAGGTGGAGCGGATCGAGGGCTTCGAGCCCGGGCTCGCCCAGGCGGTCTTTCACATCGTCCTCTCGCATCACGGGACGCTCGAGAACGGCTCGCCGGTGATCCCCGCGACCCGGGAGGCCACCCTCGTTCACGCGATCGACAACCTCGGCGGCAAGCTCGGCAGCTTCGACCGGATCGAGCGAGGGCTCGCCGACGGCGAGGCCTGGTCGCGGTTCGACCGCGGAATCGACTCCGCCGCGTACTTCCGCGAGCGGGCGGCCTAGGCGCCAACCCGCAAATTGCGCCTTTCGATCGGCGGAGGCTCCCGCTGCCGGCGGGCGGCGGCACGGCCCTGACTATGCTCCGCAGCCGTGGCCAAGGACACCGAGAAGCTGATTCGCCAGCTTTCTTTGATCTCGTTCCTGATGGCCAATGGGCGCCCCGTCTCGGCCCTCGAGATAAAGCGCGAGGTGGAGGGCTACAGCTCGATGAACGACGACGCGTTCGCACGGCGCTTCTATGCCGATCGCGCCGAGCTCGAAAGCCTCGGGATCTCGCTGCAGGTCGAGAAGCCCGCTGAGGGGTTCTTCGAGGCCGAGCTCTACGCGCTGCCGCCCGAGAACTACTACCTGCCGCCGATCGAGTTCACCGACGGCGAGCTGGCGGCGCTGCGGACGGCGCTCGGCCTGCTCGACGGCGAGTTCGCCTACGCGGAGCCCCTGCGGCTGGCGCTCCAGCAGGTCTCGTGGGGAAGGCCGAGCCCGCTCGAGGCCGAGGACTCGACCTCGATCGACGTCAAGCTGGCGCCGTCGGGTGGCGGGCGCGAGATGTCGCAGCGGCTCGCGAAGATCGAGACGGCGATCTCGCGGCGCAAGACGGTGGAGTTCAGCTACTACTCGATGGAGCGTGACGAGGTCTCCGACCGCAAGGTGGACCCGTACCACCTCGTCTTCCGCAACGGCCAGTTCTACCTGATCGGCCACTCGCACGAGCGCGGCGAGGTGCGCGTGTTCCGGCTCTCGCGGATCCGCGGCAAGGTCTCCTACGCGACCAAGGCCGAGCACGACTTCCCGCCGCCGGAGGACTTCGACCGCCGCGACTACGCCTCCCGGGCGGACTGGCAGATGGGGGAGGTCGCCGGAGAGGCCAGGGTGTTCCTCCGCGAGCGGATCGCCTGGCTCGTGGACCGGGACTTCGGGTCCTACGGCGATCTTCGGAGGGCGGCGAAGAGCGATGGCGCTCCGGGGCGCGGCTCGATCTACGAGACCCGCTACGCCTCGGCGAGGCAGCTGATCTCGTGGGTGTTGGGATGGCGGGACAACGCGACCCTGCTCGAGCCGGAGGACCTCGCCGCCGAGGCCGCCGAGCGCCGCAGGCTCCTCAGCGAGCGCCACGACGGCGGCTTCGAGGTCGCGAAGACCGTCTCGCGTCCGATCGCGGAGGGCAACGGCCGCCCCCGGTCGTCCAACGGGAGAGCGGAGTCGGTGATCCGCCCCGAGCGGTTCGCGAGGCTGGTGACGCTGGCGGGGCTCCTGATCGGGGCGGCCCGGGAGGATGCGCGCCTTCCGGTGGGCATGGTCCTCGACGAGCTCAACGTCAGCCGCGACGAGCTCCGGGAGGACATCGACGTCCTCAACGTCGTCAACTTCGGCGGCGGCACGTACGTGCTCTACGCCGAGATCGCCGGCGACGAGATCGAGGTCGACCCGGACACCTACGGCGACAACTTCGCCCGTCCCGCCCGACTGCTGCCGCTCGAGGCCAAGGCGCTGGTCGCGGCGATCGACCTGTTCGGCGACCACCTTCCCCAGGCCGGGCTCTCCACGGCCCGGGAGAAGATCGTCGAGGCCCTCGGCCACGACCCCTCGCAGGAGGGGCTCGAGATCGCCCCGGGCCGCGACGACTCCGACGTCGTCCGCACCGTGAACCAGGCGATCGAGGGGCACCGGATGCTCGAGCTCCACTACTACAAGGAGAACGAGGACGAGTTCATCAAGCGAGAGGTCGAGCCCTACCAGCTGGTCAGCGGACCCGAGGGGTGGTACCTCGGCTGCTACGACCTCGGCCGCGAGGACACTCGCCACTTCCGGCTCGATCGGATGAAGGAGGCCAGGATCACGAGGCGCTCCTTCGAGCCGCGCGACGGGGTGGACGAGCGGCTCGCCGAGCAGGAGTGGCTGGTCCGGGGCGAGGTCGGGACGGCCGGTGTGGCCCGGGTATGGGTCTCGCCCGAGCGGGCGAGGTGGCTCCGCGAGGAGCGCACCGTGGTCGAGGAGCTCGCCGACGGGGCGGTCGTCGTCGAGCTCCCCTACGGCTCCACCGACTGGCTCGTGCGCGAGATCCTGAAGGGGGTGGGCGATCTGGTGGTGCTCGAGCCCGACGACGCCCGTCAGGCGGTGCTGAAGGCCGTGACCTCGCGGTGAGCCGGCCCCGCCCGCTCCCGAAGGGGGAGGGGCGGAGGCGGCGGGAACACGCGTCCTCGCCGCCCGGGCACCCCGAGATCGAACGGATCGTCGCCCCGAACCCGGGGCCGATGACCCTCGAGGGCACGAACACCTACCTGGTGGGCGATGCGCCGACGTACGTGATCGACCCGGGCCCGGCCGACGAGGCGCATCTCGCGGAGGTTCGCGCGGCGGCGGAGCGTCGCGGCGGCCTCGGGGGCATCCTCCTGACCCACTCGCACTCCGATCACGCCGCCGCGGCGCCGCTCCTCGGGGCGCCGGTGGTGGAGGCGGGGCCACTCGAGGTGGTCGCCACCCCCGGCCACGCCGCCGACCACGTGTGCTTCGTTTCGGGGCGGGTGTGTTTCACCGGTGACCTCGTCCTCGGCGAGGGCTCGACCTTCGTCCCCCCGGACGGCGGATCCCTCGTCGCCTACCTCGACTCGCTCCGCCGGATCGCGGCGCTCGACCTCGAGCTGCTCTGCCCGGGTCACGGCCCGTACGTCGCCGACCCGCAGGCGAAGATCGGCGAGTACTTGGAGCACTGCCTCGAGCGCGAGCGCAAGCTCGTGGTCGCGCTCGAAGCCGGGGAGCGCTCCCGGGCGCGACTTCTCGAGGCGGCCTGGGACGACGTCCCGGCCGCCATGCGCCCAGCGGCGGCGGTCGTGATGGAGGCGCACCTCCAAAAGCTCGAGGCCGAGGGACGGCTCCCGGCGGGGCTTCGCGACTGAGGCCCGTCCGTCACTAGAGTTGCCCGCGTGACGGCTGGCCGAGCGGCAAGGGGGTTCGCGCTCGCGGGAGCCGCGTTCTCAGGGCTCGCGGCGACCGCGGCCGTCGGGCTGTGGCACCGGCTCTTCCGTCGCCCGCTGCCGAGGACGACCGGAACCCTGCAAGTCGATGGGCTGGAGGGGACGGTGGAGGTCCGCCGCGACCGCTGGGGGGTGCCCCACGTCCGCGCCACGACCCCGAACGACCTGTGGTTCGGGCAGGGCTTCTGCCAGGGACAGGACCGCCTGTGGCAGCTCGACCTCTATCGCCGGATCGGCGCCGGGAGGCTGGCGGAGATCGCCGGCGGGGCCGGGCTGCCGACCGATCGGTTCATGCGCACGCTCGGGCTGCGCCGGGCCGCCGAGCGCGAGGCGCGCGTGCTCGACCCCGACGTCCGGGAGGCGCTCGAGTCGTTCTGCGCCGGGGTCAACGCCGCGGCGGCCGATCGGCCGGCGCCCGCCGAGCTCCAGATCCTCCGCCTCGGCTTCGAGCCGTTCGTACCCGCCGACGCGCTGACCCTGGCGAAGGTGCTCTCGTTCGGCCTCTCGACCAACTGGGAGCGCGAGCTGCTGCGCGCCGACATGACCCGGGAGCTCGGCGCCGAGGTCGCCGCTCGGCTCGACCCGAGTTATCCGCGCGGAAATCCCGTGGTCATGGCGCCGGGCGATCCGTGGGAGGGAGACGGCCTCGAGCTCGCGGGCCAGATCGCCGCGCTGCGGGAGACGATGGGGCTGGCGGTCGAGGCCACCGGATCGAACAACTGGGCCGTGTCCGGCGTCCGCTCCGCGACCGGCGGCCCGCTCCTCGCCGGCGATCCGCACCTCCCGCCGAGCATGCCCGGGATCACCTACCAGATGGGGCTCTACCGGGGGGCGCGATTCTGCCGCGGAGCGTCGCTTCCTGGCCTTCCCGGCATCGTCATGGGCCAGAACAACGACGTTGCCTGGTCGTTCACCAACGTGATGGCCGACGTCATGGACCTGTTCATCGAACGGACCGAGGGCGATGCCTACGAGTTCGACGGCGAGCTTCGCCCGATCGAGGTGGTCGAGGAGGAGATCGCTGTGAAGGGCCGGCGCGAGCCCGCCCGGATCGCGATCCACGAGACGCATCACGGCCCGATCGTCAACGAGGCGCTGAGCGCCGACGACGCCGAGCCGCTGGCGCTGCGCTTCGCGGCGCTCGACTTCCCGGGGATCACGCGGGCGAGCTTCTCGATCCTCGACGTCTCGAGTGGGCCCGACCTGGTCGAGGCGCTCGCCGACCACGCCCACCCCGCGTCCAACCTCGTCTGGGCGGACCGCCATGGCTCGATCGGCTACAAGGCGATCGGCCGCATTCCCGTGCGCCGCGGGGGCTGCCCCGACCTCCCGAAGCCCGGGTGGACGGACGAGCACGAGTGGGAGGGCTGGGTGCCCTACGAGGAGATGCCCGCGACGAGCGATCCCGAGATCGGCTTCCTCGTCACCGCCAACAACCGGATCGAGCCGGACGACTATCCGCACCACATCACGAGCGAGTATCTCGATGGCTTCGCCGAGATGCAGACCGACATGCTCTCGCTGCCGGGTCTGGAGACCGTTCACCGGCTGGCGCGCCTGCGGCCCACGGCCCAGCGCGAGACGGCGGCGATCGAGCGGCTTCGCTCCTGGGACGGCAGGATGAGCCCGGATTCGGTCGCGGCGACGATCTACCAGGCGTTCACGCTGCGACTCGCGCGCGAGGTCGCCCGGCAGGCGATTCGCGACCGCGACCTCGCCGAGCGCTGGCTCGATCGGGCCGACAACGGCTTCATCTCCCATGTGACGGCGCCGTGGCGCTGGCAGTCGCACCTGCTGGCGCTGTGGAGGGAGGGCGACGACTCGCTCACCGGGCGCCCGTGGGACGAGTTGGCGCTCGACGCGCTGCGTGGAGCGCTCGACGACCTGGAGGCGCGCTTCGACGACGATCCTGACGCGTGGCGCTGGGGACGGGTGCATCCGCTCGTCTTTCGCCACGCGCTCGGCTCGGCCAACCCGCTGTTCGCGAGGATCTTCAACCGGCGGCTCGAGGTCGGCGGCGGTCAGGAGACGGTCGCCCAGATCGGATGGGATCCAAACGACCCGTTCACGGCGATCTGGGCGCCCTGCTGGCGAATGGTCGCCGATCCGCGCGACCCCGATCGCTCGCGATGGCAGGCGTTCACCGGCCAGTCCGGCCATCCGGCCAGTCCCCACTACGACGACCTGCAGAGCGGGTGGAGCGAGGGCCGCACGCAGCCGATGGTCGGTGAGGGGCCGTGGGAGACGCTGACCCTGAAGCCGGGGATCGGCCGGTGAAGGGAGGCACGTGGCGCTTTTCGGACGCATACGGTGCATAACGCGCCATCCGACCGTCCGACCATGAGCCGCCGCGCCGAGATCGCGCTCAGCACCGAGGAGCAGGGCGAGCTCCTGGAGGTGGAGCGCGTCGTGGTCGTGTCGAGCCATGGGCCGCGGGGCTGGCCCCACTCGATGCCCCTGTGGTACGTGATTCGCGGCGCGGAGATCTGGATCTACACCTACGCGAAGTCGCAGAAGGTGCGAAACCTCGAGCGCGACGCGCGGGCGACGCTCCTGGTCGAGACCGGGCGCGACTACGGCGAGCTGCGCGGGGTCGAGATCGAGGCCGAGGCGGAGATTCATCGCGATCTCGCCACCGTGTTCGAGGTGGCGCGCGAGCTGACCCTGCGTTACGCGGAGGGCTTCGAGTCGGTGGAGGGGGACGCTGCGGAGGCGCTTCGAGCGCAGGCGCGAAAGCGAGTGGCGATTCGCTTCGTCGCCAGGCGCGTGGCGAGCTGGGATCACCGCAAGCTCGGCGGTACTCACTGATGCGGTCGCGGTGCTGAACGACATCCACGGGCACTGGCCCGCCCCTCACCGCGGCGGCGGCGCACGCCATGCGCGCCGCGGGCCCTCCCGATGCCGACGAGCTCTTCCTTCGCGAGAGCCTCCTCGAGCCCGCCGATCCCGACGCGGTCCGGCGAATCTTCGAGGACGAGGCCCAAGCGGCTGCCAACGCCCGGTTGCCACTAGGTAGCCTTGCCGCGCGATGGAACGCCTCAAGGGGCTGATCCTCTCGGGCGGCGCCGGCACCCGCCTGCGTCCGATCACGCACACCTCGGCGAAGCAGCTCGTCCCGGTGGCCAACAAGCCGGTGCTCTTCTACGGGATCGAGGCGCTCGTCGCCGCCGGCATCGCCGAGATCGGCATCGTGATCGCGCCCGAGACGGGCGACGAGATCCGCGCCGCGGCCGGCGACGGCGCCCGGTTCGGCGCCTCGCTCAGCTACATCCCCCAGTCGGCGCCCCTGGGCCTCGCCCACGCGGTGCTGACGGCGGAGGAGTTCCTGCACGACGGGCCCTTCGTGATGTACCTGGGTGACAACCTGCTTCGGGACGGGATCACCGACCTCGTGCAGGCGTTTCGCAGCTCCGAGCCGGACGCGCTGATCCTGCTCACCCGGGTCTCCGACCCCGAGCACTACGGCGTCGCCGAGCTCGACGGCGACCGGGTCGCGAGACTGGTCGAGAAGCCGGTCGAGCCGCCGTCGGACATGGCGCTGGTCGGGGTCTACATGTTCGCCCCCCCGATCTTCGAGGCGGCGCGCGCGATCGAGCCCTCGGGACGCGGCGAGCTCGAGATCACCGATGCGATCCAGTGGCTGATCGACGGCGGCAGGCGGGTGGAGCATCACAAGGTCAGCGGCTGGTGGAAGGACACGGGCCAGCTCGACGACATGCTCGAGGCGAATCGCCTCGTGCTCGAGGACGTCGATCGGCGGATCGACGGAGAGCTGCTCGACTCAAGGGTGGAGGGCCGGGTCGTGGTCGAGCGCGACGCCCGGCTCGAGCGCTCGGTGGTCAGGGGGCCGGCGATCATCGGCGCCCGGGCGCGCGTCACCGACGCCTATGTCGGCCCGTACACGTCGATCGACGAGGACGTGACGGTCGAGCGCGCCGAGGTCGAGCACTCGATCCTGCTCGCCGGATCCAGCGTCAGCGACCTCGGCTCGCGCATGGAGGCCAGCCTCCTGGGGCGCAACGTCAGGCTCTCGCGAGGCGACGGGCTCCCGAAGACGCTGCGGATGATCGTCGGCGACAACGCGGAGATCACGATCCCATGAGGGCGGCGGCGGTCCCCGATCCTCGGGTGAGGCGAGGGTCGACCCGATGAGGGTGCTCGTCACCGGCGCGGGCGGGATGCTCGGGCGGGAGGTGGTCAAAGCCTCCCATGCGCGAGGACACGACGTGCTCGCGCTGGCGCGCCCGGCGCTCGACATCACCGACCCCGCGGCCGTGGAACGGGCGCTCGTCCGCTACCGACCCGACGCGGTGATCAACTGCGCGGCGTTCACCGACGTCGACGGAGCCGAGGACGACGAGGCGGCGGCGATGCGGGTGAACGACGTGGGGGCGGCGCTCCTGGCCGGGGCGGCGGCGCGCGTGGACGCCAAGATCGTGCAGCCGTCGAGCGACTACGTGTTCGACGGCTCGACCCGGCGGCCGTACGTCGAGTCGGACATCCCCGCGGCGCTGTCGGCGTACGGGCGCTCCAAGCAGGCGGGCGAGACCTCGGTGAGCGTCGCCAACGAGCGTCACTTCATCGTCCGCTCTTCGTGGCTCTTCGGGCTCGGTGGAAAGAACTTCGTGGAGACCATGCTTCGGCTCGGAGACGAGCAGCCCGAGGTGCTCGTCGTCGCCGACCAGGTCGGGTGCCCCACCTACACCGGTCACCTCGGAGAGGCCCTCGCGGTGCTCGCGGAACGCGACAGTTACGGCATCCACCACATCGCGGGATCGGGCGAGTGCTCGTGGTACGAGTTCGCCCAGGAGATCTTCGACCAGGCCGGGGTCGAGTGCAGGGTGATGGCGGCGACCACCGAGATGCTGGCCCGCAAGGCGCCCCGCCCGGCCTACTCCGCTCTCGCGACGGCGCGCGGCGATGCGGTCGTCCTGCCCCACTGGCGGCGAGGTCTTGCCGCCTACCTCGCGGCCCGCTCGCTGGAGGCGGTCGCGTGAGGGTGCTGGTGGCGGGCGGCGCCGGGTTCATCGGCTCCGCCTTCGTCCGGCGCCGCCTCGACGCCCACCCCGGGGACTCGGTTCGGGTCCTCGACAAGCTCACCTACGCGGGACGTCGCGAGAACCTGGACGGGTTGCCCGGGGATGGCGTGGAGATCGTCGAAGGGGACATCGCCGATCGCGACGCGGTCGCCGCCGCGGCGCTGGGCTGCGACGCGATCGTCAACTTCGCGGCGGAGTCCCACGTGGACCGCTCGATCCACTCCCCGGGGGAGTTCATCCAGACCGACGTGTTCGGGACCTTCGTGCTGCTCGAGGCGGCGAGGGAGGCGGGGATCCGCCACCTGCAGGTCTCGACCGACGAGGTGTACGGGTCGATCGAATCGGGGTCGTTCACGGAGAGCTCCCCGCTCAGCCCCTCGTCGCCGTACTCGGCCTCGAAGGCCGGCGGCGACCTGCTGGTCGGGGCCTACCACCACACCTACGGCGCCGACGCGCTGATCGTGCGGGGGTCGAACAACTTCGGACCGCGCCAGCACCCGGAGAAGCTGATCCCGCTGTGCATCCTGAACGGGCTGGCCGGCGATCCGCTGCCCGTCTACGGCGACGGGATGCAGGTGCGGAACTGGATCTTCGTCGACGACTTCTGCGCCGCGATCGACGTCGTCCTCGATCGGGGGGAGCCCGGGGTCGCCTACAACGCCGGCGGGCCGGACGAGCTCCCGAACATCGAGGTGGTGAGGGGAATCCTCGCCCTGACGGGCCGCGAGGAGTCCCTGATCGAGCACGTCGCCGACCGGCCCGGGCACGACCGGCGCTACTCACTCGCCTCGGACGCGGTTCGCGCCCTCGGCTGGGAGCCGGCGGTGCGCTTCGCCGAGGGCCTCGGGCGGACGGTCGAGTGGTACCGCGACAACGAGTGGTGGTGGGGGCCGATCCGCTCCGGCGAATACCGCGCCTACTACGAGCGCCAGTACGGCCGCGCGCTCACTTGACCGCGCGCCGGCTCGACACCGAGCTCGACGGCACGGCCCTGATCGAGCCCGAGGTCCACGGGGACGAGCGTGGGTTTCTCGTCGAGACGTTCAGCGACGAGTCGTGGAGGGAGCTCGGGGTGACGGCGGGGTTCGTCCAGGACAACCACTCCCGCTCCGGCCGAGGGACCCTCCGCGGCCTGCACTTCCAGACCAGCCCGGGTCAGGCGAAGCTCGTTCGCTGCCTTCGCGGCCGGATTTGGGACGTCGCCGTCGACCTCCGCCGAGACTCACCGACCTACGGTCGCTGGGAGGGCCACGAGCTCGACGACGAGCGACATCGCCAGTTCTTCGTGCCGGTCGGGTACGCGCACGGCTTCTGCGTGATGAGCGAGGTGGCCGACGTCGCCTACAAGCTCACCAGCCGCTACGACCCGGCGACCGAGGCCGGGATCGCCTGGGACGACCCGGACGTCGCGGTGGAGTGGCCGATCTCCGAGCCGATCCTCTCGGACCGCGACCGCTCGGCCCCGAGGCTCGCCGAGATCGGCGATCGGCTTCCCTGGTAGGCGCCGCTAGCGACGCGGCACTCCCAGCAGGGCCCAGGTCTCCAGGGCGACCTGCTTGGCGCCGCTCTCGAGCTGTGCGTCGGGCACCCCCTTCACGTAGAGGGTGATCGCGAGCTCGTGGGAGCCGCGGATCGACAGGAGCTGGTTGAAGACGGCGAGCCAGTTGGCCCCACCGCCCGAGGCGTGCCGGTCGCCGACGCCCTCGACCGGACGCGGGAAGAGTCCCGGGGTCCGGGAGCTGAACTGCTGCGATTCGGTGATCCGGTTGTCGTAGCGCGTTCGGACCTCGGCCGCGGTGTCGAGCGTCATGCGAAGCACCACGTCGCGCCCGCCCGCGCGGCAGCTCGAGAAGTTCGTGGCACGCAGCCGCTCCGTGGAGAGGGGCGGGGCAGCCCGGCCGGTCACTCTCCGGATCGCCTCGCTCAATCGCCTCGAGACCTGACGGCAGACTCCGGCGACGTCCTGGTCGCGCCTCAGCTGCGGCGGGGCGGTCGTCGTCAAGGCCGGAATGCTCGTCTCGGCCCCGCCGCCCCCGCATCCGCACGCGGCGATCGCGAGCGCGACCCCGACGGCGCCGATCCGTAAGATCGGACGGTTGAGCTCCATGGCATCCGAGACTGCCAAATCCGACCCGCTGGCACCGTTCAGCGACCCCGTCCGGGGCTGGTTCGAGGCCTCGTTCGAGGCGCCGACGCCCGCTCAGGCGCTCGGCTGGCCGAAGATCGCCTCGGGCTCCCACACGCTGATCTGCGCCCCCACCGGCTCCGGGAAGACCCTCGCGGCCTTCCTCTGGGGCATCGACCGGCTCGCCCGCGCCCAAGGCGGTCGCGACGCGGCGACAAGCGAAGCCGGGGAGCCGGCGGCCCTCGGGTCGGGCGTGAAGCTCGTCTACGTCTCGCCCTTGAAGGCGCTGTCCTACGACATCGAGCGCAACCTGCGGGCGCCGCTCAAGGGGATCGGAACCGAGATCTCCGTGGGCCTCCGCACGGGGGACACGCCGCAGCGCGAGCGACAGGCGATGAGGCGAAGGCCGCCCGACATCCTGATCACGACCCCCGAGTCGCTCTACCTGATCATGACCTCGGCCGCGCGCGAGATCCTGACCACGGCCGAGTTCGTGATCGTCGACGAGATCCACGCCGTGGCCCAGTCGAAGCGCGGCGCCCATCTCGCGCTGACGCTCGAGCGGCTCTCGCATCTCGTGACCGAGGCCGGCGGCGGGGACCCGCAGCGGATCGGGCTCTCGGCGACCCAGCGTCCGCTCGAGCGGATCGCCAAGTTCCTCGTCGGCCCGCGCCGCCGCTGCGAGATCGCCGACGCCGGGAAGCGAAAGCGGCTCGACCTCGAGATCGTCGTCCCGGTGGAGGACATGACCGAGCCCGACGCCTCGGTCGAGAAGCGTCGCGACGGAGGCGACAGCGGGATCCCGCCCGACGCCGACCTCGACGCCGCCCCCACCACCCGCTCGATCTGGCCCGCGATCTATCCCGAGCTGCTGCGGCTGGTCCGCGAGCACACCTCGACGATCATCTTCGTCAACAACCGCCGCGGCGCCGAGCGGCTCGCCAAGCGCCTCAACGAGCTCCACAACGAGGGGGACTGGCAGGAGCTCCCGGCGTCGGAGCACGCGGGGAGTCCAGATCCCCCTGCGGCGGGTGGCGCGGAGCCAGGGTCCCCGCGCGGGAACCGCGTTGGGGCTAGCGACGGAGTCGCGGGTCGCGCGGCCGAACCTGCCGCCCGGTCCGCGCCCAAGGCCGCCGACACCGGACGCGGAGCGGAGGATGTCGGCGGAGTTGTTCAGGAGATCGCACGAGCCCACCACGGCTCCCTGGCCCACGAGGAGCGCCAG
>DATGAF010000025.1:0-41346 GCA_035313645.1 Solirubrobacterales bacterium | reverse complement strand
GGCGTCCACGACGTCGTCGTCCGGGACGGGCGGGTCGCCGAGCTCGCCGCCCCGGGAAGCGCCGATCCAGTCGAGGGAGAGGTCATCGACGCCGAGGGGAAGGCCGTCTTCCCCGCATTCGTCGACCCCCACGTCCACCTGCGAACCCCCGGCGACGAGGACGAAGAGGACATCGAGACGGGAACCCGCTCCGCCGCGGCGGGCGGCTACTGCTGCGTCCTGGCGATGGCGAACACCGAGCCGCCGGTCGACACCGCGGCGGACGTGCGCTCGCTTCGCGAGCGGGCCGCGCAGGACGCCTCGGTGCCGACGGGCTTCCTCGCCACCGTCACCAGGGGGATGAAGGGCGAGGAGCTGACCGAGATGGCCGAGCTTCGAGACGCAGGCGCGATCGGGTTCTCCGACGACGGCCTGCCGATCTCCAACGCCCGCGTTTTGCGACGCGCGCTCCAGTACCAGAGCCTGGTGGGCGCCAATTTCGCCCTGCACGAGGAGGACCACGGGCTCTCCCGGCCCGCCGGCCCGCACCAGCCGCATCTCGGTGGGGTGATGCACGAGGGAGTCGTCTCGGCGGCGTTGGGCCTCGCCGGGATTCCGTCGATCGCGGAGTCCTCGATGATCGCGCGGGACGCGGCCCTCGCCGCCTACGAGGATGCGCGGATCCATGTCCAGCACCTGTCGGCACGCGAGTCGGTGGCGGCCGTCACCGCCGCCAAGGACGCGGGGGTCCGGCTCACGTGCGAGGTGACTCCCCACCACCTGACCCTCACCGACGACGAGGTCCACAGCCTGGATTCGCGCTTCAAGATGAATCCGCCGCTCCGATCCGAGGACGATCGCCAGGCGCTGATCGAGGGACTCCGCTCCGGCGTCATCGACTGCATCGCCACCGACCACGCCCCCCACGCGCCCGAGGAGAAGGAGGTGCCCTTCGAGGAGGCCGCGATGGGGGTCATCGGGCTCGAGACCGCGATGGCCGTCCTGCACACCGAGCTCGTCCTCCCGGGGGTGATCGACCTGGGGATCGTGGTGGAGCGCATGAGCGCGGGGGCGGCGCCGTTCGACCTCGTGCCGCCGAGCGTGGCCCCGGGGTCGGAGGCGAACCTGGTCCTGTTCGATCCCGAAGCTGCATGGGAGGCGGGGGCCGAGGGATGGGAGAGCCGCTCGGCCAACTCGTGCTTCGCGGGACTCGCGCTGCGCGGGCGGGTGCTGGCGACGATCGTCGCCGGACGGGTCGCATACCGGCAGCGGAGCTTCGCGATGGGAGTGGCCGGTTGAGCGCGGGCAAGCTGGACCCCGCCCGCGCGGCGCTGGTCGTGATCGACGTTCAGGAGGCCTTTCGCAAGGCGGTCCCCGGCTTCGATGACGTGGCGCGTGCCGCCGCCACGCTGGTCCGCGGCGCGAGGGCCGTCGGGATCCCGACGATCGTCACCGAGCAGTACCCGAAGGGCCTCGGCCACACGGTCGCCGAGGTCGCCGAGACCCTCCCGGCCGAGGCTTCGCCGATCGAGAAGGTCTGCTTCTCTGCGCCCGATGCCGAGGGCTTCGACCTCGGAGGGCGCGACCAGGCGCTCGTCTGCGGCGTGGAGGCGCATGTGTGCGTCAACCAGACGGTGCTCGACCTCCTCGATCGGGGCGTCGAGGTGCATGTGGCGCTCGACGCGGTCGGCTCTCGATTCGAGCGCGACAAGGCGATCGGGCTCGAGAAGGTCGAGCGCGCCGGGGCGGTGATCACGAGCGTCGAGACGGCGCTGTTCGAGCTCGTCGGTCGCGCCGGCACGGACGAGTTCAAGGAGATCCAGCGGGTGATCCTCGACTACGCGCCGAATCCCGCGTGATGGGCTCGGATCGCCGCCCGAAGAGCAACGTCCAAAGTGGCTACGTGGTGCTCGAGGACGGCACCCGATTCGATGGTCGGCTGTGCGGCGCCGAAGGCTCGATCACGGGCGAGGTCGTCTTCAATACCGCGATGACCGGCTACCAGGAGGCGGTCACCGATCCCTCCTACGCGGGCCAGGTCATCGCCTTCACCTATCCGCTGATCGGAAACTACGGCGTCGCCTCCGCGGCGATGGAGTCCGATCGCGCACACGCGCGCGCGGTGATCATGCGCGAGGGGAAGAACGCCCCGGACTCCTCGACGGCGGAGGGGGGCTGGCTCGACTGGCTCGCCGATCGGGGCGTGGTCGCGATCGACGGCGTCGACACGCGGGCGCTGGTCCGTCACATCCGAGATCGCGGCGCGATGCGCGGGGGGATCTTCCCGCTCGAGCTCGACGAGGCGGAGGCGGCGGAGCTGGTCGCGGCCGAGCCCTCGATGAGCGGGGCCGACCTGGCTCGGGCCGTGAGCCCCGCGGAGCCGGTCGAGCTCGAGGGCTCCGGCCCGCACGTCGTCGGCATCGACACGGGGATCAAGATGTCGATCGTCCGCCAGCTCCGCGAACGGGGTTGCCGCGTGACATTGCTGCCGTGCACCGTCGGCCCCCGGGAGGTCCTGGATCGGGACCCGGACCTGGTCTTCCTCGCGAATGGGCCAGGCGATCCGGCGGCGCTCGACTACGTCGTCGACACGGTCCGCGAGCTGATCGGTGAGCGGCCGCTGTTCGGGATCTGCCTGGGTCATCAACTGCTGTGCCGAGCCGTGGGCCTGGATACCTTCAAGCTCGCGTTCGGGCACCGGGGGACGAACCACCCGGTCAAGGACCTCGCCACCGGGAGGATCGCGATCACCTCCCAAAATCACGGCTTCGCCGTAAGCGGACCGGATGGCGAGCCGCGCATCGGCGCCGACGAGCCGGTCCGGTGGGAGACCGACTTCGGCTCCGCGGAGCTCTCCCACCTGAACCTCTATGACCGAACCGTCGAGGGGCTCGTCCTACGCGACGTCGCCGGCGCGACCGTCCAGTATCACCCGGAGGCGGGCCCCGGCCCGCACGACGCCCGGTACCTGTTCGACCGCTTCCTCGACCTGAGCACGACCGACGGCGCCGGCCCGCCGCGGCGGACGGCGGCGCCACGCGACATTCCCGCCTGATGCCCAGACGCGACGACATCGGAAGGATCCTCCTGATCGGCAGCGGCCCGATCGTCATCGGGCAGGCCGCGGAGTTCGACTACTCGGGCGCGCAGGCCTGCAAGGTGCTTTTGGCCGAGGGCTACGAGGTGGTCCTCGTGAACTCGAACCCGGCGACGATCATGACCGATCCGGAGTTCGCCCACAGGACCTACATCGAGCCCCTCACGGTCGAGTCGGTCGCCCGGATCATCGAGCGCGAGCGCCCTCAGGCGCTGCTTCCCACCCTCGGGGGGCAGACGGCGCTCAACCTGGCCTCCTCGCTCCACGACGAGGGGGTCCTCGAGCGCTACGGCGTCGAGCTGATCGGCGCCGACTACGAAGCGATCCGCCGGGCCGAGGACCGGGAGGTGTTCCGCGACACCATCGAGGCCGCGGGGCTGCGGGTTCCGTGGTCGCAGATCGTCCGCAGCGTGGGGGAGGCCGAGCGAGCGCTCGCCGACGGCCACGTCTCGCTTCCCGCCATCGTCCGTCCCGCGTACACGTTGGGCGGCGAGGGCGGGGGAGTGGGGCGGACCGAGACCGAGCTCCGCCAGGTCGTGTCCGAGGGGCTCGCCGCGAGCCCGATCAATCAGGTGCTGGTGGAGGAATCGGTGCTCGGGTGGGGCGAGTTCGAGCTCGAGGTGATGCGGGACCGAAACGACAACGTGGTCGTCGTCTGCTCGATCGAGAACGTCGACCCGATGGGCGTTCACACCGGCGACAGCGTCACCGTGGCGCCCGCCCAGACGCTCACCGACCAGCTGTACCAGGAGCTCCGCGACCAGGCGTTGTGCGTGATTCGCGCCGTCGGGGTCGAGACCGGCGGCTCGAACATCCAATTCGCCGTCGACCCCGAGAGCGGCGAGATCGTGGTGATCGAGATGAACCCACGGGTTTCGCGCTCCTCGGCCCTGGCGTCGAAGGCCACCGGATTCCCGATCGCCAAGATCGCCGCCAAGCTCGCGGTGGGCTACGCCCTCGAGGAGATCCCGAACGACATCACGAAGGCCACGCCCGCCTCCTTCGAGCCCACGATCGACTACGTGGTGACCAAGATGCCGCGCTTCGCGTTCGAGAAGTTCCCCGGCGCCGAAGGGAGCCTCTCCACCCACATGAAGTCGGTGGGCGAGGCGATGGCGATCGGGCGCACGTTCCGGGAGTCGTTCGCCAAGGCGATGCGCTCCCGCGAGCTCGACTCGCCCGCTGACGTCCCCGAGGCCACCGAGGAGTTGCTCGGGCGCCTGGTGACCCCGGCTCCTGACCGCTACGACCTGATCATCGAGGCGTTCAGGCGCGGGGTCCCCGAGGCCGCCGTGCACGAGCGCACCTCGATCGATCGCTGGTTCCTCCGCGAGCTCGCAACGCTTGCCGCGGACGGCGACGGGACCGACGGGCTGGAGCGGACCTTCAAGTCGGTCGACACCTGTGCCGCGGAATTCGAGGCGCTGACGCCCTACTACTACTCGGCCCACGAGCGACCCGCCCGAGGCGCCGGGGCGCTCGGAGAGGTGCGGCGCGGCGAGCGGCCCGCGGTCGTCATCCTCGGCTCGGGCCCGAACCGGATCGGACAGGGGATCGAGTTCGACTATTGCTGCGTGCACGCCGCGATGACCGTCCGCGAGTCGGGCCGCGACGCGGTCATGG
The DNA here is from genome assembly GCA_035313645.1 of Solirubrobacterales bacterium. Taxonomy (GTDB): domain Bacteria; phylum Actinomycetota; class Thermoleophilia; order Solirubrobacterales; family 70-9; genus AC-56. Next base: position 36,647 of record DATGAF010000025.1, on the reverse strand, counting down.
TCAACTGCAACCCGGAGACGGTCTCGACGGACTACGACACGTCGGACCGCCTCTACTTCGAGCCGCTGACCGCCGAGGACGTGCTCGCGGTGATCGACGCCGAGCGTCCCGAGGGCGTGATCGTCCAGTTCGGCGGGCAGACCCCGCTCCGACTCGCCGGGGCGCTCGAGCGGGCGGGTGCACCGCTCCTCGGGACCCCGGTCGACGCGATCGACCTCGCCGAGGACCGGGGCCGCTTCGGCGCGCTCCTGCGCCGGCTCGAAATCGCGCACCCGCCCTATGGGACGGCGCTCTCCGCCGACGAGGCCGCGGTGATCGCCGCGGATGTCGGCTTCCCGCTCCTGGTGCGGCCCTCCTACGTCCTCGGCGGCCGGGCGATGGAGATCTGCTACACGCAGGGGGGGCTCGAGGACTACCTGGAGCAGAACGTGAAGGCCGACCAGGAGCACCCCCTGCTCCTGGACCGATTCCTCGAGGACGCGATCGAGGTCGACGTCGACGCGCTCGCCGACGGGGGCGAGGTCGAGGTGGCCGGGATCATGCAGCACGTCGAGGAGGCGGGCGTGCACTCCGGCGATTCGGCGTGCGTCCTGCCGCCGATGAGCCTGGGCGAGGAGATGCTCGAGGAGATCTCGGAGACCACTCGGCGGATCGCGCTCGAGCTCGGGGTCGTGGGCCTGATCAACGTCCAGTACGCCGTCGCCGGCGGGCGGCTCTACGTGCTGGAGGCGAACCCCCGGGCCTCGCGGACGGTGCCGTTCGTGTCGAAGGCGATCGGTGCGCCTCTGGCGAAGATCGCCTGCAGGCTGATGCTCGGCGAGCGCCTCGTCGACCAGGAGCTCCCCCGAGCCGCCGGCGACCACGTCAGCGTCAAGGAGGCGGTGCTCCCGTTCGCCCGCTTCGCCGGAGCGGATTCGGTCCTCGGCCCGGAAATGAAGTCGACTGGCGAGGTGATGGGCATCGCAGCCGACTTTCCGACCGCCTTCGGCAAGGCCCAGACGGCCGCCGGCGTGTCGCTGCCCAGCGCCGGAACGGTGTTCATCACCGTCACCGACACCGACAAGCCCGCCGCGACGCAGCTCGCCGCCCGCTTCCACGACATGGGGTTTCGGATCATCGCCACTCGCGGCACCGCCCAGGCGATCTCCCGGATGGGAGTGCCGGTGCAGGGGATCAACAAGATCGCCGAGGGGTCGCCGCACGTGGTCGACTACATCCGAAACCGCGAGGTCGACCTGGTGATCAACACGCCGACGGGGAGCGGCGCCCGCAGCGACGGTTACGAGATCCGAACCGCCGCGGTCCGCCACGGGATCCCGTGCGTGACGACGATGACCGGAGCCTCGGCGGCCACCCGCGCCATATTCGCCAAGCGGGAGCGGGGCGTCGAACCCCGCTCGCTCCAGGAGCTTCATGAACGGGCCAGAGACGGCCGCCAGCAGACCGCGGTCTGAGGGCCGCGCGACGGCCCCGCCGGGGCGGCGGCTCTGTGAGGTGATCGCCAACCGCGCCAGCGGCGGCTACCGGATCTTCTCGGCCCTCGACCCGGTGGGGCCCGAACCCGGGGCGGGCCAGTTCTACATGCTCGCCGCGATGGACGGCTGGGGCCAGCGCGACGGCCGCCCATACGTTCCACGCGCGTTCTCGGTGGCCGAGGCGGTGCGAGAGGAGGACGGGACACGGCTCGATTTCCTGGTCGAATCGGTGGGCCCGGGAACCGAGCGGCTCGCCGGGCTTCGCCCCGGAGAGGGGCTCTGGGTCACGGGCCCGCTCGGGCGCGGCTTCTCGCCCCCGGACGAGCTGGGGGTCGGGGTGGCCGGCGCGGTGCTCGTCGGCGGTGGGATCGGGATCGCCCCGCTGGCCATCCTCCGCCGCCAGCTGGCCGAGCGCGGCGCTCCGGTCCGCACCCTGCTCGGCTTTCGGGACCGCGAGCACACCGGTGGGATCGACGAGCTGTTCGCCTGTTGCGAGGCGCGCCTCGCAACCGAGGACGGCCACGCCGGTCACCGCGGCTACGTCACCGACCTCCTCTCGGTCCTGCTCGAGGGCGACGCCGCGCGAAGCGCCGCCGTCTACGCCTGCGGACCCCCCGCGATGCTCGAGAGGGTGCGGACGATGTGCGCCGTACGCGAGGTCGCCTGCGAGCTCGCGATGGAGGCCCCGATGGCGTGCGGGTTCGGCGCCTGCTTCGGCTGCGCCGTTCCCCTTGCGGGCGGCGGTTACATGCGGCTCTGCATCGACGGCCCGGTGGTCAACGGCGCCGAGGTCGAAACGGCCCTCGTGGCCGGCTCTGGGCACTGATGGAGCTCGGCGTCGAGATCGGCGGGCTTCGACTGGCGCACCCCGTCCTGAACGGAAGCGGCACCTTCGACGCGATCGCCGCCCGGCGGGCGTTCGGCGACGCGATCGTCGCGGAGTTCCCGTTCTCGGCGTTCGTCTCGAAGACCATCACCCCCGAGCCCCGCGCCGGGAACCCGCCTCCGCGCATCTTCGAGACCCCGGCCGGGATGATCAACTCGATCGGGCTTCCGAACAAGGGGCTCGAGGGCTTCCTGGAGCGCGATCTGCCGCTCCTCGCGGAGCTCCCGGTGCCACTCATCGTCTCGGTCATGGCCAGCGGCCGCGCCGAGTTCGAGCGGCTGGTGGACGCCGTCGCCGAGCGCCACGAGGTGGCGGCGCTCGAGCTGAACGTCTCGTGCCCGAACGTGGAGTCCGGCCTGATCGTCGGCGAGCAGCCGGAGGAGACGGAGGCCCTGCTTCGCGTGCTGCGCCCGCTGACCGAAAAGCCGCTGATCGTCAAGCTGACGCCCAACGTCGCCGACCCGGCGGCCGTGGCGATCGCCGCCGAGCGAGGCGGCGCCGACGCCGTCTCGCTGATCAACACGCTGAAGGCCACGGCGACCGATCCCGTGACCCGCCGGCCATGGCTCGGGGCCGGGCGGGGGGGCCTCTCCGGCCCGGCGATCCGAGCCCTGGCGCTCGAGCAGGTGCGCGCCGTCGCCGCCGCGGTCTCGATCCCGGTGATCGGCATGGGCGGGATCGAGTCGGGGGCGGATGCCCTTGCCTTCCTCGCCGCCGGGGCCGCTGCGATCGCGGTCGGAACCGCCAACTTCCGCGACCCGCTGGCCGCAAAGCGCATCAGAATCGAGCTCGAGATGGCGCCGCCGGCAGTGCCCGACGGCCTCGGCGGGGGCGCGCGGGGGCGGATCCCGGCATCTACCTCAACCTGAGGTCGAAGCGAATTTGTCCCGAAAGTCGGCGACCCCCCTTGCGCGCGGCGTCGTCCGGCATATAATCGCCGCCGCCGATGGTCCCCTCCGTCGACACCGCCGCCGCTGTTCCTGCGCGAACACACGACCAGCGGATGCGGGCCCTCCGGAGGGCGAACGAGATCCGCTCCAGGCGCGCCCAACTGAAGCGGGACCTGAAGGGAGGCAAGGCGAAGATCGAGTCGCTGCTTCTCGACCCCCCCGAATACGTGATGTCGGCGAAGGCCTTCGACATGATCCTGGCGGTCCCCAAGTACGGCCGGGTGAAGGCGAACAAGATCCTCACCCAGTGCCGGATCTCGCCGTCGAAGACGATCGGCGGCCTATCGCAGCGCCAGCGCGGCGAGCTCGTCTCGCAGCTCCGCCGATAGGCGCCCCAGCCCTTCAGTCACAGCGCCGGCGTCGCGCCTGGCTGGGTAAGCCTGGCGAAACGCTGCCGATTCCGGGCGGAGGGCGGGCGGAATCGACTCGCTGAAGCCTTAGGGGGTCTATAGACGCCAAAAGGCTTCAGAGACTGGGTCTCCGGACCGCTTCCGGGGCGCGAGAGCGCCCCCGCCGGGGTTGACCCAGCGGTGGAGTCCTGCGCGTCGGTAAGGATGGGGCCGTGCCGAAGGTCTTCGTGATCACCGGGCCGTCGGGGGTGGGCAAGGGAACGCTGATCGCCGAGCTCCTGCGGCGGGTCCCAGGCCTCGAGCTCTCGGTCTCGGCGACCACGAGGGAGCCGCGCGAGGGTGAGGTGGACGGCCGCGACTACCACTTCCTGAGCCGTGGGGACTTCGATGCCCGCGCGCATGCGGGCGAGTTCCTCGAGCACGCGACCTACAGCGGCAATCGCTACGGGACCCTGCGCTCCGAGGTCGAGCGCCGGCTCGCCGACGGGATGTCGGTGGTGCTCGAGATCGAGGTCCAGGGGGCGCGCCAGGTGCGCGCGGCGATGCCGGAGTCGATCCAGGTGTTCATCGCCCCCCCGGATCCAGGGGCGCTTCGCGAGCGTTTGGAGGGCCGGGGGACGGATTCCGGCGAGGCGATCGACGAGCGGCTGCGGACGGCTGAGCTGGAGCTCGCGGCCCAGGAGGAGTTCGGGCACGTGGTGGTGAACGACGAGGTCGAGCGCGCCGCGGCGGAGCTGGAGGAGATCGTGCGAGAGGAGGTCCGAGGCGACCCCTGAGCCGGAGACCCCTATATTTGGAGAGGTGATCAAACCCCGAGTGGACAAGCTCATGGAGCGAACGGACTCGCATTACGCCGCCGTGGTCGTGGTGGCGAAGCGGGCCCGCCAGCTAAACAGCTACTACAGGGCGCTGGGCGAGGGGAGCTACGAGGAGTACACGCCACCGATGGTGGACGCGCCGTCCGGCAACTACCTGACGATCTCGCTCGAGGAGCTCGCGGCGGGCAAGATCGACTACCGCTACCGCTCCTAGCCCGCCTCCCGGGAGGCCACCGATGGCCCGCATCCTCCTCGGCGTAACCGGTGGGATCGCCGCCTACAAGGCGCTCGAGCTGGCCCGCCTCGCGACCCTGGGCGGACACGGCGTGCGGGTGCTCATGACGCCGGCCGGGAAGCGCTTCGTCGGAGCCGCGTCGTTCGAGGGAATCGTCGGCGCCCCGGTGCTCGACGACGAGTTCGAGCGCGACGCGATGCGGGGCGCCTTTCCGGGCGATCCGCTCCCCGACCACGATCCGATCGGCCATCTCGAGGTGGTCTCGAACGCCGACGCGTACCTGGTCGCCCCCGCGTCCGCGAACACGCTGGCGAAGCTGGCGACCGGGATGGCCGACTCGATGGTCACGACGTCGTTCCTCGCCTGCACCGCGCCGCGCGCCGTCGCCCCGGCGATGAACGACCGGATGTACGCGGCGGCGGCCACCCAGGCGAACCTCGCCACGCTCCGCGAGCGCGGCGTCCGCGTGATCGATCCCGACGAGGGGGCGCTCGCCTCGCGCGGGGAACGCGGCGTGGGCAGGCTGCCCTCCGCCGAGCGTCTGCTCGCCGAGGTGGAGGCGCTCCTGCGGGCGCCGGGCGGATCGTGGGACGGTCTCCGCGTGCTGGTGACCGCCGGCGGCACCCGCGAGCCGATCGACTCCGTGCGCTTCATCGGCAACCGATCCAGCGGCCGCATGGGCCTGGCGCTCGCCGAGCGCGCCGCCCGCCGCGGGGCCGAGGTCACGCTGGTCGCGGCCAACGTCTCCCTCCCCGAGCCCCCCGCGGTGCGTCGGATCGACGTCGAGACCGCGGGTGAGCTGGCGGCCGTCGCGCGGGAGGAGTTCCCCCGCTGCCACGTGCTGCTGATGGCCGCCGCGATCGCCGACTTTCGCCCCTCGCAACCCGAGCGGGGCAAGATCGCCCGCGATCGAGCCGGGTCGCTGGAGCTTCTGCTCGCGCCGACCGAGGACATCCTGGCCGAGCTCTCGACCCTTCGCAGCGACGGGCAGACCCTGGTCGGGTTCGCCGCCGAGCACGGGCAGGACGCGATCGAGCGCGCGAGGGCGAAGCTGGGGCGCAAGGGGCTCGACGCGATCGTCTTCAACGACGTCTCGCGACCGGAGATCGGCTTCGACGCCGACCGAAACGAGGCCGTGATCGTCGAGCATGGTGGGGAGCAGCGGGTCCCGCTGGCTCCCAAGGAGGAGGTCGCCGACGCGATCCTCGACCGGGTCGAGGCGCTCCGGGCGATTGCCCTCGTGGACAGCGACGAATAGCTCCTCCCTACACTTGGCTCGATGGCGGAAGCGGCGGGTGACTCCCTCTACGACCTCTATCGGAAGGGCATGTCGCTGCTCGAGTCAGGCGATTTCGCGCAGGCCGCGGTACCGCTGTCGAAGGCCGCCCGCCTCGCCCCGGACAAGAGCTCGGTCCGTGAGGCCCTCGGGCGCGCCTACTTCCACAGCCGGCGCTATCCCGAGGCGGCCCGCGAGTTCGAGGCCGTGGTGGAGCGCTATCCGGTGAACGACTTCGCCCACTTCTGCCTCGGTCGCGCGCTGACCCTGAGCGGCCAGCGCGACCGGGCGCGGCGCCATCTCGCGATCGCCGCCAACCTGCGTCCCGAGCGCCACGACTACCGCACCTACCGCGAGCGGCTTTCGCGACGTCGGTGAGGGCGCTCGTCCAGCGCGTCCGGCGGGCTTCGGTCGCGGTCGACGGGGACGAGGTGGCCGCGGTCGGGCCCGGCCTCGTGGTCCTTCTGGGCCTCGCCCGCGACGACACCATCGAAGCGGCCGATCGCCTCGCCGACAAGGTGCGGGCCCTGCGGATCTTCGACGACGAGGCCGGGCGCATGAACGAGCCGCTCGGCGAGCGCGAGGTCCTGTGCGTGAGCCAGTTCACCCTCTACGCCGACACCGCCAGGGGAAATCGCCCGAGCTTCTCCGCCGCGGCCACGCCCGAGCTCGCCGAGCCGCTGTACGAGCGATTCTGCGACCGCCTCCGCGCGAAGCGCGGGGTGTTCGGGGCCAGGATGGCGGTCGAGCTCACGGGCGACGGCCCCGTCACCGTGCTTTTGGAGGCTTGAGGCAGCCCCGCCGGGCACCCCTTTCCGCCCTTGCCTCGTGCCTGAGGCCGGGGCTATACTCCGACCACCTCCGACGTACCCGAACCCTTTCGAGGTGGGCACGGGCCCGCCTTTTTTTCGGCGCCGAGGGGGGAGACCCACCAACCGCCATGGACGAGTTGAACCAACTTCAAAATCAGATCGAGGACAGGCTCCGGGAGCTCGATCCCGCGATCGAGCTGATTGCGCTGGAGCGTCCCGCGGGCGAGACGCTGCGCCTCTACATCGACGACCCGGCCGGCGTCGACCTCGCCCTCTGCGAGCGGGTGACGAACCATCTCCGGGATCTGCTCGAGTCGTGGGCGCTGGAGGTCTCCTCTCCAGGCGCGGATCGCCCCCTCACGAAGCCCGAGCATTTCCGCCGCTACATGGGGCGCCGGGTCCGGGTCCGCACGCGTGAGTCGATCGAGGGCCAGCGCAGCTTCACCGGCACGCTCACCGCGGCCGACGAGCGCGGGGTGCGCGTCGACGCCGGCGTGCGTGAGGTGGAGATCCCCCTCTCGGGGATCCGGCGCTCCAACCTGGTCCCGGAGCACCTGAGCCAGCGGGAGGACGCGAGATGAGCCGCGAGATCGTCGAGGCGATCAAGGGCCTCGAGCAGGAGAAGGGGATCGACGCCGAGACGCTCATGGGAGCGCTGGAGGACGCCCTCCTCTCGGCCTACAAGAAGACTCCCGGGGCGGCCAAGTACGCCCGCGTCGACCTCGACCGGGAGACGGCCGACTTTCGGGTCTTCGAGTTGATCCTCCCGCCGGAGCTGGAGGAGAAGCTGGTGGCGCAGGCGATCGAGGAGCAGGAGCAGACGATCGATCCCGAGACCGGTGAGCTCCGCGAGCCCGAGGAGCCGGAGCTCGACCCGGAGCTGATCGCCCCCTACGAGGACCAGATCACGACCCGCGACGTCACCCCCGACGACTTCGGGCGGATCGCCGCCCAGACCGCGAAGCAGGTGATCCTGCAGCGGATCAGGGAGGCCGAGCGCCACATGATGTTCGAGGAGTACCAAGACCGCGTCGGCGAGCTGATCACCGGGATCATCCAGCAGTCCGACAACCGATACACGCTGGTCCAGCTCCGCGAGCGCATCGAGGCGCTGCTGCCGCGTTCCGAGCAGGTATGGAACGAGCGCTACGACCACGGGATGAGGGTGAAGGCCGTGATCACGGAGGTCAACGCCGAGGGGAAGGGCCCCGGGATCGTCGTCTCCCGCCGCAGCCCGGAGCTGATCAAGGAGCTCTTCGAGCTCGAGGTCCCCGAGATCGCCGACGGCCTCGTGGAGATCGTGGGGGTGGCTCGAGAGCCCGGATACCGGTCGAAGATCGCCGTGATCTCGCACGCCGACGGCGTCGATCCGGTCGGCGCCTGCGTCGGTCCCCGCGGGTCGCGCGTTCGGATGGTCGTCTCCGAGCTGCGGGGCGAGAAGATCGACATCATCCCCTACAACGAGGAGCCCGCCCGCTTCGTCGCCAAGGCACTCTCACCCGCCCGCGTGCGCGAGGTGCTCGTGGACGACGAGACGCAGGAGGCGACCGTGATCGTGCCCGACGATCAGCTCTCGCTCGCGATCGGGCGCGAGGGACAGAACGCCCGTCTCGCCGCCAAGCTGACCGGCTGGAAGGTCGACATCAAGTCCGAGACCGAGTTCAGCCAGGAGGAAGAGGAGCTTACCTTCGAGGAGGGAGAGGAGCTCGACGGCCGCTGTGCCGCCGTCCTCTCCGCGGGCCGGCGTTGCCCCAACGCGTCGCTTCAGGGCTCCCGCTACTGCGGCCTGCCCCAGCACCAGGCGCTGGCGCGCTTCGAGACGAACCAGGTGACGGTCCTGAGCGCGCTCGGCGAGGACGAGATCCAGACCCTCGCCAACGCCGACGCCGACGAGGCGCAGGTCAAGGCGCTCGTCGAGCGAGCGACCACCGCGTTCGAGGCTCAGGCGTCCGAGGGGGGCGAGGGAGTCCAGGAAGCCGATGCGCCCGAAGCCGTGGCCGACGAGGGCGAGGGTGAGGCTAGCCCCGAGAAGCTGGAGAAGGCCGAGGAGGCACTCGACGAGGCGAAGGAGGGGGCAGAGGCCGACGTCGCCGAGGCCGAGCAGGAGCTGCGCGAAGCCGAGGAGCATGCTGCGCGGGACGCCGAGGCCGTGGACATGGACGTCGAGCCGACGGCGGACGACACCGAGACGACCGCACCCGAGCGAGCCGGCGAGTCCGGCGAGGAGTCCGAAGGCGGCGAGGAGTCCGAAGGCGGCGAGGAGTCCGAAGGCGGGGAAGCGACCCCCGAGGATTCAGCCGGCGACGGCGCCATTCCCCAGTCCGAGCAGCCCGAGGCGGAAGCCGCCCCGGTGGGGGCAGAGGCCTCCGAGGAATCCGAGGCTTCAGCCGAGGATTCTGAGGAATGAGCAAGAAGCGCGTTCACGAGATCGCCAAGGCACAGGGGCTGACGAGCAAGGAGGTCCTCGCAGCGCTCCAAGCCGCGGGAATCGAGGCCAAGGTCGCGGCGTCGAGCGTCGAGGAAGGGGACGCGCTCAAGGCGCTCGCGGCGGCGGGCGCGGACGGCGCCCAGGCGAAGCCGAAGGCTGCCCCGGGAGGGTCGGATGGCAAGCCCGCTCCCGAGGCGAAGGGCCCACCGGCGCAGGGCGGAGAGGCGAAGCCGGCCGCGAGCGCGGGCGGCGCCAAGCCGGCCCCCCGGCCGGTTCGACGCGAGAGCGGTGGATCGGCCACGCCTCCCAGGGGCGCCGGCCGAGGCAAGCGCCGACGGGTGGTGATCGACTCGCAGGCCTCGCGGCGGGAGCACATGCCGCAGACGCCGCCGCCGCGCCCGCCCCGGCGTCGCGGCGGACGCCGGCGCCGCCCGGTGCTGGAGGAGCCGCAGGACAAGCCGGTCGTCGAGGTCGAGCCGGATCCGACGAAGATCGCCTCCGGCGCGACCGTGCGCGAGGTCGCGGAGAGCCTGGGCATCGGCCAAGGCGAGGTCATCAAGACGCTGATGGGCCTCGGCGAGATGGCCACCCTGACCCAGACGCTCTCGGACGAGGCCATCCTGACCCTCGCCGGGGCGCTCAACCAGAAGGTCGAGATCGTGAGGGCCGCCGAAGAGGAGCCCGAGGAGCCGGAGTACGAGGACTCGGACGAGGACCTGGCCGAGCGACCGCCCGTCGTGACGATCATGGGCCACGTCGATCACGGGAAGACCTCGCTTCTCGACGCGATCCGCGAGACGGAGGTGGTGGCTGGCGAGGCCGGCGGGATCACCCAGCACATCGGCGCGTACCAGGTTCGCCAGGACGGCAACAAGATCACGTTCCTCGACACGCCGGGCCACGAGGCCTTCACCGCGATGCGGGCACGAGGGGCGAAGGTCACCGACCTCGCCGTGATCGTGGTCGCGGCCGATGATGGGGTGATGCCGCAGACGGTCGAAGCGGTCGATCACGCCCGCGCCGCGGGCGTTCCGATCCTCGTCGCGGTCAACAAGATCGACAAGCCCGACGCGCAGCCCGACCGGGTGCGCAACGAGCTGGCCTCGCAGGGCCTGACCCCCGAGGACTGGGGAGGCGAGACGATCTTCGTCGACGTCTCCGCGAAGACGAAGGAGGGCCTTGGCAACCTGCTCGAGATGATCGTCCTCGCGTCCGAGCTTGAGGAGCTGAAGGCGAACCCCGGGGCGCCGGCGTCCGGCGTGGTGATCGAGTCTCATCTCGACCCGGGCCGGGGGCCGGTGGCAACGGTGCTGATCCAGCGGGGCACGCTCCACGTCGGGGACGCCATGGTCGCGGGCCAAACCTGGGGGAAGGTGCGGGCGATGCTCGACTTCACCGGGGCTCGAACGGAGGAGTCCCGTCCGGGCGACCCGGTCGAGGTGCTGGGACTGGACGACGTCTGCGAGGCCGGCGAGCGGTTCGAGGTGGCGGAGAACGATCGCCGAGCCCGTCAGCTCGCCCAGCAGCGCGGCCAGCGTCTGAAGGCCGAATCGCTCGCCCGCCAGCAGGCCCGGACCCTGAGCCTCGACGAGGTCCTCGCCAAGGCGAGCGCCGAGGGCGAGGTCAAGCAGCTCAACATCGTGCTCAAGGCGGACGTCTCCGGATCGCTCGAGGCGCTCCAGGACGAGATCGCCAAGCTTCCGCAGGAGCGGATCGTCGTCGACGTGATCCACGCCGCCCCGGGTGGGATCACCGAATCCGATGTGATGCTCGCCGCGGCCTCCGACGCGATCGTGGTCGGGTTCAACGTCCGCCCGCTCGCGGACGCCCGGCGCGCTGCGGAGCGCGAGGGGGTCGAGATCCGGACCTACTCGGTGATCTACAAGGTGACCGAGGACATCCGCGCCGCGCTCGAGGGGATGCTCGAGCCCGAGGAGGTCGAGGAGCCGCTGGGCCAGGCCGAGGTCAAGGAGCTCTTCCGCGCCTCGCGGGTCGGGACGATCGCCGGATGCCTGGTCACCGAGGGCAAGGTCACCCGCACCGCGCAGGTCCGCCTGGTACGCGACGGCACGGTGGTCTGGACCGGCCGGGTGGGATCGCTGCGGCGCTTCAAGGACAACGTCCAGGAGGTCGAGGAGGGCCTCGAGTGCGGCGTCGTCCTGGAGGCCTACCAGGACGTGAAGGTGGGCGACGTGCTGGAGCTGTTCGAGACCAAGCAGGTCGAGCAGACGCTGGAGTAGGGGCTGGGGAGGGCCGCGCCGCCTCGAGGCGGCGGGGGTGACTGCCTTTTCCGTCGCTATTCGGGGGAAACCTCAGGCACCCCGGGGGAGGCATCCACCGGGGCGTGCCTATGCTTGCTCCACCCAGCCCGATGAACCCATACGTCTGTGTCATTGAGGTGCGCCTCCACCTGAACGAGTCGCACGACCTGAAGGGGAAGCGAAAGACGCTCCATTCGCTGAAGGCTCACCTGCGGCAGCGGTTCGGCGCGTCCGTCGCGGAGGTGGACGGTCAGGACACCTGGCAGCGCGCGACGCTCGTCTGCGCGCTGGTGGGCGACGGGGACGTCGGCCGCCGCGCCGACGAGCTGGAGCGCTTCGTCGAAGCGCGTTGTCCGGATGGGTGCGCGTTCGAGCGCGACGTCTTGACGCTCGCGGATATCCGCGGCTGAGGCGGCTCGCGGGGCAGGGCCCCCTCGCTATAGTCGCCGACCTCAGACCTTCCGAGCACCGGAGGCTCAACCGGAGGTTTGTTGGTGGGCAGAGCTCGAAATTCGACCGAATCGGGACGCATGAGAAGGGTCAACGAGCTCTTGCGCGAAGTGGTTGGATCAGCGATCGCGACGGAGCTCGAGGACCCCAGAATCGGGTTCGTGACCGTGACGTCAGTGAAGACAAGCCCTGACCTGCGCGCGGCGCGCGTGTACGTGAGCGTGCTCGGCGACCAGGGGGAGCGCGAGGCGACGCTCGCGGGCCTGCGCTCCTCGCACGGCGTGCTGCAGGCGGCGATCGCCCGCCAGATGCGAATGAAGCGCACGCCGACCCTCTCGTTCCACTACGACGCGACGCCGGAGCGCGGCGTCCGGCTCTCCCAGCTCCTCGATGATGACTGAGGCATCCGCCGCGGTGACCCCGCCGCGCGACGCCTCGCTCGCCGACGTCGCCCAGGAGATCCGCAGCGGCCAGAAGTTCCTGCTCACGACGCACGAGGGGCCCGACGGGGACGCCCTCGGATCGCTGCTCGCCACCCACCACATCCTCGAGCAGCTCGGCAAGGACTCGCTCATGTTCCTCGCCGCGAAGGAGTTCCCGCTGCCGGTCGAGTACCGCTTCCTGCCCCTCACCGACGTCTTTCACGAGCCCCCGGTGGACGTGGTCGATCGCGTGGTCGTGTTCCTCGACTGCGGCAACATCGACCGGATGCCGGTGGACTTCCTTCAGCGTAGCCAGGGCAAGGTCCTGAACGTGGACCACCACCACGACAACACCCGGTTCGGAACCGTCAACCTCGTCGAGACGGACGCCTCCTGCACCGCGGAGATCGTCTTCGAGCTCGCGAAGCTCCTCGGAGCGCGGATCACCCCGGAGATCGCGACGTCGCTCTACGTCGCTCTGGTCACGGATACCGGCAGGTTCATGTACGACAACACGGGCCCCGCCGCCCACCGCATGGCCGCGGAGCTGATCGAGGCCGGGGTCGACGTTCACGACATCTATCAGCGGCTTTACGAGCGCGTTCCGATCGAGAAGCTGCGCCTCGTCGCGAGGGCGATCGAGCGAGTCGAGCGATTCGACCAGTGCCGGCTCGCGGTCACGTACATCTCCGCCGCGGACTACTCCGAGACCGGCGCCGACGACTCCCTGACCGAGGGGATCATCGACCACGTCCGGGCACTCGAGGGCACCGAGGTCGCGGCGATGATCCGCGACAAGACCGATGACGGACGCGCCGCGCGCAAGGTGAGTCTGCGCTCCACGGTCGGCAGGGTCGACGTCTCGGAGATCGCCCGCAAGCGCGGCGGAGGCGGGCACCGGAGGGCGGCCGGCTTCTCGACCGACCTCGGCTATCGGGAGCTCGTCGCGTTCCTCTGTGACGCGGTCCAGGCCCAGCTCGAGCCCTGATCGCCGGCCTTGAGTGCGGACGCGCAGGCGCCCGGCGTTCTCCTGTTCGACAAGCCGGCCGGCGCCACCTCACACGACATAGTCGCCCGCGTGCGCCGCGAGCACGGCCAGCGCACCGGGCACGCCGGCACCCTGGACCCGTTCGCCACCGGGCTCCTCATCGTGCTGATCGGGCGGGAGGCGACCCGGCGCCAGGCGGGCTTCATGGCGCTGCCCAAGACCTATCGCGTCATCGCCCGCTTCGGAGCGGTGTCCACCACCGGCGACCCCGAAGGGGAGATCACCGAGACCGGCGTGCTTCCGCCGCGCAGGTTGGCGCTGCCGACGGGTCGCGTCGTCCAGCGTCCCCCCGCCTACTCGGCCGTGAAGGTGGGCGGCGTTCGCGCGTACAGACTCGCCCGGCGCGGCGAGCGGCTCGAGCTGCCCGAGCGGATCGTCACCGTGCATCGCTTCGAGCAGCTGTGGCGCCGCGACGAGCGGGCGGAGTTCGAGATCGAGTGCTCATCGGGGACCTACGTTCGGAGCCTGGTCGCCGCCCTCGGGGACGCCTACTGCGAGGAGCTCCGGCGAACCGCTGTCGGGCCCTTCTCGGTCGCCGACGCCGGAGTGCTCCTCGACCTCGAGGAGGCGCTCGAGCGCCTGCCGGCGGCGACCCATGAAAGGCTTCCCGGCCCACCCGAGGCGCCGGAGAAGCGATAGCGACAGTGGGGCGCAAGGCCACCGAGATCCATTGAGCATCCTCGTCACCCAGCTCCGTGAGGCCGAGAGGCGTCCAAGGCACGTCGCGATCGGGACCTTCGACGGGGTCCACGTCGGCCACCGGCTCGTGATCGACGACGCCGACACGGCGCTCACCTTCGAGCCGCATCCGCTCCGCGTGCTCCACCCCGAGGCGGCTCCGAAGCTGATCATGCCGTTCGAGATCAAGCGGGACGTGATCGAGGGCCTCGGCGTGCGCGAGCTCGTGGTCATCCCCTTCGACCGCGAGTTCTCGACGATCCCGGCGGAGGACTTCTGCGGGCGGATCCTGGTGGAGACCCTGGGCGCCGAGTCCGTATCCGTGGGAGAGAACTTCCGGTTCGGCGCCAAGGCGAAGGGCGACCCCCAGATGCTCGCCTCGCGCCGGGAGTTCGAAGCACGAGTGGTCCCGCTGGTGGAGGTCGACGGCGAGGTCGTCTCCTCGACGCGCGTCCGTTCGCTGGTCGCGGCGGGGGAGGTGGAGGCGGCCACCCGCTGCCTCGGGGCGCCCTTCCTCCTCGAGGGGCCGGTGGCGAAGGGCGACGGGCGCGGTCGCAAGCTTGGCTTCCCGACCGCCAACATCGTCCCGTCGGACGAGCTCGTCTCACCCGGGCACGGCGTCTACGCCGCGTTCGCCAACGGCCGGCCGGCGGCCGTGAACGTGGGCGTCAGGCCCACGTTCGACACCGGCAGGGGGCTGCTCGTCGAGGCCTACCTGATCGACTTCGAGGGCGACCTCTACGGGCAGACCCTGCGGATCGCCTTCATCAGCCGGCTGCGCGGCGAGCGACGGTTTGCCGGGGTCGAGGAGCTGATCGAGCAGATGCATCTCGACGTCGAGGAGGCCCGGGACCTCTGTGCTAGCTTCACCCCTCCCCGAATCTAGATGCCGCTGACCAAGGAACAGAAGCAGGAGCTGATCGGAAAGTTCGGCCGCGAGGACGGAGACACCGGTTCCGCCGAGGTCCAGGTTGCCCTGCTCACCGAGCGCATCAACCACCTCACCGACCACCTTCGGGCGCACCGCAACGATCACCACTCGCGCCGTGGCCTGCTGATGATGGTGGGCAAGCGTCGCCGCCTGCTGCGCTACCTGGAGCACTCCGACCTCGACCGCTACCGCACGGTCGTCTCCGAGCTCGGCCTGCGGCGCTGAGGCCTCCCTTTGGTCGCGCGCGGGCGGCAGGGGCCTCGCCGCAAGCCCCCTGTAACATCGCCCGTTGACAAGAACTAGAGGTTCTGAGCGATTGGGGCGCCAACCGGGCGGCCGAAGGGATAGGAAGCAGATGAATATGTTCGACGTGAGCCGCGTCTCGGTGGAGGTGGGCGGCGAGGAGATCTCCTTCGAGACGGGCAAGCTGGCCCGCCAGGCGAGCGGGGCGGTGGTCGTAACCTCGGGGGACACGATGGTGCTCGCCACGGCGACGGTGGGCAACATCCGCGACGTCGACTTCCTGCCGCTCACCGTGGACGTCGAGGAGCGCCACTATGCCGCGGGGAAGATCCCCGGCTCGTTCTTCCGGCGCGAGGGTCGCGCCGGCGAGAAGGCCACCCTGACGGCTCGGATGATCGACCGTCCGTTGCGGCCGCTCTTCCCGAAGGGCTGGCACTACGAGACGCAGATCGTCTGCCAGCCGATGTCGGTCGACTACGACCACCCGTACGACGTGCTCGCCATGAACGGCGCCTCGGCGGCGGTGGCGGTCTCAGCGATCCCCGTCCCGACGCACGTCGGGTCGGTGAGGATCGGAAAGCTCCACGGCGACTTCGTGATCAACCCGGGGGAGGAGGCCTACGAGGAGCTCGAGATGGATCTCGTGGTCTCGGGCTCCGAGGAGGCGATCCTCATGGTCGAGTGCGGCGCCCAGGGCGTCACCGAGGCCGAGGTCCTCGACGCGCTCGACATCGCCCACGGTGAGATCAAGAAGATCTGCGGCTCACTCGAGGAGCTCCGCCAGGCGGCCGGCAAGGAGAAGCTCGAGGTCGAGGAGCCGAAGGTCGATCCGGAGCTGCTCGAGCAGATCCGGGCCTCACACGGGGCGAAGATCGACGAGGCGACCCAGATCCCCGACAAGCTGGCCCGTCAGGCGGCCGCCAAGGCGGTCGAGGAGGAGGTCCTGGAGCAGTACGCGCCTCCGGCAGAGGGCGAGCAGCCCGACCCGGAGCGCCGCAGTGAGGTCTCGCGCGGGTTCGACCGGCTCGAGAAGGACACCATCCGCCGCCGGATCGCGGTCGACAAGAAGCGACCCGACGGCCGTGCGGAGGACGAGATCCGTCCGATCGAGTGCGAGCTCGACATCGCGCCTCGGGTGCACGGCTCAGCGCTATTCACCCGCGGCGAGACTCAGATCCTGTCGAACGTCGCGCTGGGGACGAGTCGTATGGACATGCGAATCGACAACCTCAGCCTGACCGAGTCGAAGACCTTCTGGCACCACTACAACTTCCCGCCCTTCTCGGTCGGCGAGGTGGGGTTCATGCGCGGCCCCAAGCGCCGCGACATCGGTCATGGGGCGCTTGCCGAGCGAGCGCTGGCGCCGACCGTCCCGAGCCCGGACGACTTCCCCTACGTGATCAGGGTCGTGTCGGAGACGCTCGAGTCGAACGGCTCGTCGTCCATGGGGTCGGTGTGCGCGTCGTCGATGGCGCTGATGGCGGCCGGAGTTCCGGTGTCGGCCCCCGTAGGCGGGGTGGCGATGGGCCTGATCAAGGAGGGCGATGAGCACGTAGTGCTCACCGACATCGCCGGCGTCGAGGACCACCTCGGCGACATGGACTTCAAGGTCGCCGGCACCGGGGAGGGGATCACCGCCCTCCAGATGGACATCAAGATCTCCGGCGTCACGTTTGACATCCTCCGCGAAGCGCTCGAGCAGGCCCGCAGGGGGCGGGTGTTCATCCTCGAGCGGATGCACGAGGCGATCCCGGGCCCGCGCGAGCAGCTCTCGCCGCACGCCCCGCGGATCGAGCAGATCAAGATCGACCCCGAGAAGATCGGCGCGCTCATCGGCAAGGGAGGCGAGACGATCCGGGCGCTGTCGGAGGAGTTCGAGGCCGACATCAACGTCGAGGACGACGGCACCGTGCAGGTGTACGCGCCGAGCGGCGCCCTCGTCGACGCCTGCATCGCCCGGATCGAGGCGATGACGAAGGAGGCGGAGGTCGGCGATCGCTTCACTGGCAAGGTCGTCAAGACCACCGCCTTCGGGGCGTTCGTCGAGCTCACCAAGGGAACCGACGGGCTGCTCCACATCTCCAACGTGAAGCCGGGCGAGCGAGTGAGCTCGGTGGAGGAGGTGCTGAAACAGGGCGACCAGCTGGACGTAACCGTGGTCGAGGTGGATCGGGAGCGGGGGAGGATCGGCCTTCGGCTCTCGAGCGATCCCGCCGTCGAGGGCAAGCCGCCGGAGGAGCTCAGCAACGTGGGCACCGGCGATCCCGGGCCGCGGGGCGGCCGAGACGGCGGGCGCCGCGAGCGCGAGCGGCTCGACGGCGGGCGCCGCGAGCGCGGCGGCGGCGGCGGGCGGCGGCGCCACTGATGCGCCTTCCCGACGGGGTCGCGTACACCGAAATCGCCGGCGGGCCGCGCGTGATCACCGAGGTCGTGCCCTCGGTGCGGTCGGTGGCGCTCGGGCTGTGGGTTCGAACCGGCTCGCGCGACGAGACGACCGCCCAAGCCGGCGTCTCGCACTTCCTCGAGCACCTGCTGTTCAAGGGAACGGAACGCCATTCGGCGATCGAGATCTCCGAGCTCTTCGACGGCATGGGCGCCGCCACCAACGCGGCGACGAGCAAGGAGTCGACCCAGCTCCACGCGCGCCTGCTCGACGAGCACACCGGCGAGGCGTTCGGGCTGCTCGCCGAGATGCTGATCGGCCCTGCGCTTCCCGAGGACGAGGTTGATTCCGAGCGCGAGGTCGTGCTCGAGGAGATCGCGATGTACGACGACGAGCCGCAGGACCGCGTCCACGACGTTCTCGCCGAGGCCATCCACGGCGAGCATCCGCTGGGCCGGCGGGTGCTCGGCGAGGCCCGGGTGATCGGGTCGATCCCCGTCCCGGAGATCGCCTCTTACCACAGGGCTCGCTACACGGTGCCCAACATCGTCGTGGCGGCGGCCGGCCACCTCGATCACCAGGAGATCGTCGGGCTCACCGAGCGTCACCTGGCTCCCCCGGCCGGGGAGGCGAACGGCGTCCCGGGCGCGGGCGAGCTCGACGGCGGCCCCAGGTTCGCCTTTCACCCGAAGGACACGGAGCAGTACCACATCTGCTTCGGCGGTCCGGGGATCGCGCGGTCCGACGAGCGGCGCTTCGCCCTCACGGTCCTCGACGCCATCTTCGGGGGGTCCATCTCGTCGCGACTGTTTCGCGAAGTGCGGGAGAAGCGCGGACTCGCCTACGCCGTGGGCTCCTACACCGAGCAGTACACCGACGGCGGCCTGGTCGCCATGTACGTCGGCACCCGCGCCGGGAACGTCGCCGAGGCGTGCGAGGTGATCGGGCGCGAGCTCGGCGGGCTCCGGGATCAGGGCGTCAGCGCCGAGGAGCTGGAGCGCGCCAAGGAGCACGTCAAGGGTCGACTGGTCCTCGGGCTCGAGGCGACCGGCACGCGGATGTCGAGACTCGCTCGAGCCATTCTGTTCGACGTGCCGCTCCTCTCGCTCGACGAGATGCTCGAGCGGATCGAGCGGGTGAGCGCCAGCGACGTCGCCGAGCTCGCCGCCGAGTTCTACGCTCCGGAGCGGCTCTCCGCGGCGTGCATCGGGCCGGACGAGAGCCTGTTCCGAGACGCCACCGCCGCCGTCAGCAGCGCTCTCGCGGCAGCCTGACCGTGATCCGGGTGGTGGTCTCGGGCGCCGCCGGCAGAATGGGCGCCACGGTCTGCGAGGCGGTCGAGGAGGCCGAGGGCGTCGAGCTCTCCGGCCGCGCCGATCCGGCCCTCGAGGCGCCCCTGGCCGGCGCGCTCGAGGGCGCCGACGTCGTGGTGGACTTCACCACCCCCGAGGCGGCTCCCGAGAACGTTCGGGAGTGCCTGGCGGCCGACGTCCACGCGATCGTCGGCACCACGGGATTCGACCTCGATGAGTTGCGGGCCGACGCGGTGGCCGCATCGCGCGACGGTGGGCGGTCGCGGGTCTTCGTCGCTCCCAACTTCGCGATCGGGGCGGTCCTGATGATGCAGATGGCCCGCCGGGCCGCCCCGCACATGGCCGAGTGCGAGATCGTCGAGCTCCATCACGAGCGAAAGCTCGACGCGCCATCGGGGACAGCGAAACGGACCGCCGAGCTCCTCCGGGAAGCTGGAGCGAACGTCCACCAGCCGATCCACTCGGTCCGGCTCCCCGGCCTCGTCGCTCACCATGAGGTGATCTTCGGCGGCGAGGGCGAGACGCTGACGATCCGCCACGACTCGACGGACCGGCGCTCGTTCATGCCCGGTGTCCTGCTGGCCATCCGCGAGGTGGGCCGGCTTCCCGATCCGTTCACGGTCGGGCTCGAGCACCTGCTCTGAGCGTGCGCCTCTCGCAGATCGCGTCGAGCGTCACCGACCTGCGGCGAGCACAGGGCTGGTACCGGGAGGTGTTGGGGCTCCAGCCCGCCGGGGGCACCAACCTGTTCGCAGGGCCACTCGCCTCGATGGTCCAGGGGGTCCCGCGCTCGGCGTCGACGTGCTGGTGGCTCCTCGACCGCCAGGACGTCTTCCAGATCGAGCTCTTCGAGTTCCGAAGCCCGCTCGTGCGGCGGCTGCCCGAGGATTGGCGTCCCTGCGACATCGGCTATACGACGATCTCGTTCTCGGTCGCCGACCTGGGAGAGACCCTGGCCCGCGCCGAAGCGGCCGGGAGCCCGCCGCTCGCCGAAGCGGTTGGCGAGCCGGGTCGACGCCGCGCGTGCGTGCGGGATCCCGACGGGGTGCTGATCGAGCTGATGGAAGACGATCCGCGCGCCCCAGTGCCTCGCCCCCGTCCAAGGGAAGGCGTCCCCGCGGTCGTCCGCTCCGTCACGCTCTCCGTGCCCGATCTCGAGCGCTCGCGCCGGGTCTTCGCCGGCGTGCTCGGTCTCGACGAGGCGGACCTCGTCCTCCACGGCCCCGAGCACGAGGCGAGCTGGGGCCTTGCGGGCGCGCGGCGCCGGTCGGTGTGCCTGTGGGCCGAGGACATCGTGGTGGAGCTCGTCCACTACGACGACCCGCCGTGCGCCCCACTGCCGGACGGCTACCGGATCAGCGACCAGGGCCTGCTCAACATCGCCTTCGGGTTTCCGGCGCGGAGCGACTTCGAGGCCGCCTGCCGGCGCTGCGCCGACGCCGGGCTCGCGGCCAACGGCCCGCCGCTTCGACTCGGGGCCTGGTCGGTCGTCTACGTCAACGACGACGACGGTTTCAGCATCGAGTTGCTCCACGTCGAGCCGTGGTACGAGGGACGAATGGGATTCCGGCCCCGCCCGACCCCGCGGGTGGCGCCGCTCGTCGGCCGGACCCCCGAGCGCCTGCGCTCGGCGGCGAGCTTCCGAAGGGCCGTGGTGACGGGAGCGGCCGGCGGGCTCGGGACCGAGCTGTCGAGGCTCGCCGCGGAGGACGGGACCGACCTCGTGCTTCTCGACCGCGACGCCGACGGCCTCGCCCGGCTGCGGTCCGAGCTCGGCCACACGGCCGAGGTCGCCACACACCAGGTCGACCTCTCCGATCTCGAGGCGGTCGACGCCGTCGCCGAGGGGATCTGCCGCGACCACGGTGACGTCGACCTGCTCCTCGCCGCGGCCGGACTCGACCGGGCGCAGTCGCTGCTCGCCTTCGACTGGCGCCAGGCCCGCGACGACTTCACCGTGAACTCGGTCGCCAACCTGGTACTCCTCGCTCATCTCGGGCCGACGATGGCGAAGTGCGGCGGGGGCCACGTGACCGCGATCGTCAGCCTCGCGGGAGTGGTGGGGATGCCGTACGAGGCGCCCTACAGCGCCAGCAAGGCGGCCCTCGCGGCGATCACCGAGTCGGCGCGCGCCGAGCTCGCGCCGCACGGGATCACCTTCACCGCGATCTTCCCCGGCTTCGTCGATACGCCGATGTTTCGCTCGAACGCGTTCCGCCATACGTATTCGATCGAGCCTCGCGACGCCGCGGAGCGGATCTACGTCGCGACCCTGAAGCGGCGCGAGAAGCTTGCCTTTCCGGCTCGCGAGTACGCGCGGGTCAGGCTTGCGGCCCTGCTCCCGGCTCGGATCCGCGACCGCCTCACGCGCGGCGCCATGAACTGGCCGCCCGCCGGGCCCCCCAGCCCCGAACGCCGCTGGTTGGGCGATACTTAGGTCCATGGCGACGATCTCCGGCGTGATCACCGCGATGGTGACGCCGTTTCACGAGGACGGCTCGATCGACTCGGCGGCCGCCCGCCGCCTCGCCCGCCACCTGGTCGACAACGGGTCTCATGGGCTCGTCGTCTCCGGGACGTCGGGCGAGTCCCCGACCCTCTCCGACGATGAGAAGCTCGGGCTCCTGAAGGACGTCCTGGACGAGGTCGGTGACCGGGCGACGATCATCTGCGGCACCGGCTCGAACGACACCCGGCACTCGGTCGAGCTGACCAAGGCGGCCTGCCGCCTGGGCGTCGACGCCGTTCTCGTTGTCACCCCGTACTACAACAAGCCCAATCGCGCCGGCCTCCGGGCCCACTTCGCGGCCGTGGCCGAGGCGGCCGGCGGCGTCCCGATGGTCCTCTACAACATCCCGTCCCGGACGGTGATCAACCTGCCGCCCGAGTTCCTCGCCGAGCTCGCGGCGGAGATCGGAAACGTCGTGGCCGTCAAGCAGGCGAACGACGACGAGCTCGCGCCGATCGACGGCCTGGACGTCCTGGCGGGCAACGACGGCATCTTCCTGCGCTGCCTCGAGCTCGGCGGCACCGGCGGCGTGCTGGTCAGCGCGCACCTGGTCGGCAACGAGATGCGCGCGATCTACGACGCGGCGACGGGCGGTGAGCTCGAGCGCGCCAGAGAGCTCGACGACGAACTGGCCCTGATCTACGCGGCGACCACCGTGACCTCGAACCCGATCCCGGTCAAGGCGGGGCTCGAGATGCTCGGCGTGATCGAGGGCCACCTCCGCCTGCCGCTGGTCCCAGCTAGCGACGAGGAGCGCGAGGTGATCAGGGACGCGCTCGAGCGCCACGGCGCGCTCGTCGCCGGCGGCACCGGCTAGGGCTCGTCCGATGGCCTCGCTCCGGATCCTGCCGCTCGGCGGCCTCGGCGAGATCGGCAAGAACATGACCGCCGTCGAGTACGAGGACCGGATCGTGGTCGTCGATACCGGGCTGATGTTCCCGACCGCCGAGATGCTTGGAATCGACCTCGTGCTCCCCGACTTCTCCTATCTGCGCGAGCGCGCCGCCGACATCGAAGCGATCGTCCTCACCCACGGCCACGAGGACCACGTCGGAGCCTTGCCCTTCGTCCTGCGCGAGATCGGGATGCCGCCCGTCGTCTACGGCGGCTCGCTCACCGTCGGGCTGGTGCGCTCCAAGCTCGAGGAGCACCGGATCCGGGATGCCCCTCTCGAGGTGCTCGAGCCCGGGGTCAGGGTTCCGCTGGGGCCCTTCGAGCTGGAGCTCGTGCACATGGCGCATTCGATCCCGGACTCTTGCGCGGTGGTCCTGCGCACCGACCTGGGGCCGCTCCTGATAACGGGCGATTACAAGTTCGACCAGACCCCCGTGGACGGCAATCCCGCCGACGTCTCGCGGCTCGCGGGGCTCGGCGCCGAGGGCCTCCTGTGCCTGTGCGGGGACTCCACCAACGCCGATCGCCC
This sequence comes from Solirubrobacterales bacterium, assembly GCA_035313645.1. Lineage (GTDB taxonomy): Bacteria > Actinomycetota > Thermoleophilia > Solirubrobacterales > 70-9 > AC-56. The sequence goes on along the minus strand of DATGAF010000025.1, from coordinate 13,756 downwards.
CGGGGTGGCGCCCTCGGAGTCGAGCGTCGGGCCGGCGCTCCTCGAGCTCTTCGGACGCTGCCGCGGCCGGATCATCGTCACCTCGTTCGCCTCCAACGTGCACCGCGTCCAGCAGGTGATCGACGCCGCGGCACAGCTCGATCGTCGGGTCGCGCTCGTCGGGCGATCGATGCGCAAGAACTTCAACATCGCCGCGAACCTGGGAATCGCGGCCGCGCCCGATGGGCTGCTCATCCCCGCGCGGGAGATCGAGTCCTTCCCCGACGGCGAGGTGGTTGCGATCTCGACCGGGAGCCAGGGCGAGCCGCTGAGCGCGCTGCGACGCATGGCGCACGCCGACCATCCCGACGTCGAGCTCCACTCCGGCGACACGGTGATCTTCTCGGCGACGCCCGTTCCCGGAAACGAGCGATCGGTCAACGAGACGATCGACCGGATCTTCGAGATCGGGGCCGAGGTCGTGACCGCGGCGGACGCGCCGATCCACGCGTCGGGGCACGGGTGGCAGGAGGAGCTGAAGCTGATGCTCAACCTCACCCGCCCCCGGTACGTGATGCCGTTCCACGGCGACCACAAGCGGTTGCGGCTGCACGCGCGGCTCGCGGAGCAGGTCGGCGTCGATCCGGCGCGGATCTTCAAGGCGCGAAACGGCCTCTCGCTCGAGATCGACGAGCGCGGGGCAAGGCTCGGCCGAGAGGTCCGGGCCGGGATGGTGTTCGTGGACGGGGTGGACATCGGGGATCCGGACGACGTCGCGCTGCGGGACCGCCGAACGCTCTCGGCGGACGGCGTGTTCATCGTCGTGGCGACCGTGTCCTCGGCCGACGGCTCCCAGGTGGCGGCCCCGGAGATCATCTTCCGGGGGGTGCCGTTCGTCGACGAGGCCGACGGCCTGGTGGGGGAGCTTCGCGAGGTGGTGGTGCGGTCGCTGACCGACGCGGCGCGCCACCAGGAGCGCGAGGCGCTCCTCCTTCAGCAGGACCTCCACGACGACGTCGCGGCGTTCGTGTACGAGCGCCTTCGCCGCAGGCCGATGATCCTGCCGGTGATCGTCGAGGTCTGAGAGCGGCCTTAGCGCGATCGTCCGGGGCCCCCGAAGCCGAACCGTCGGCGTCAGGCCCCCGCCCGAATAAAAACTGACCCGCCGGTGTCAGGGAGGGGGAACACCGGCGGGTCGCTTGGCTCAGACTGGCCAACAGTCACCCGTCGAGGTGGTGTCGGGGGGTGTCCTCGACGGGTGGGTTGTCTCGTCCGCGGGGGAAAGTACATACGCCGCGTAAACGGTTCCTAAAACCCGCTTGCGACAACCGGAACTAGGCCGCACCGACCTGAACCGAGGTGGGGGACCCGCTCGACGGCGTCGCTAGGTCGCGGGGAGGCGGACCACGAATCGCGCGCCCCCCTTCGGCGAGGAGCCCGCCTCGACGTCGCCGCCGTGGGAGTTGGCGACCGCCTTGACGATCGCCAGGCCGAGCCCGGTCCCGGTGTTGGCGGCGACATCCGCCGGGCCGGCGCCACGGACGAATCGCGAGAAGATCTGCTCTTCCATTCCCGCCGGGATCCCGGGCCCGTCGTCGGAGACCTCGATCACGGCGCTCCCGTTCCGGCGCTGGACGGCGACGTGGATCTCGGAGCCCTCCGGCGTGTGGCGCAGGCCATTGTCCAGCAGGTTGACGCACAGGCGATGGAGCTCGTCCGGGTTTCCCTGCACCGGAACGGATCCGAGCTCGTCGACCGTCAGGACATGGCCGTCGGCCACCGGGCGCACCTCCGACACGGCGGCCGAGACGACCTCGCCCAGGTCGCACGTGCGGCGGGTGCCCGAGCGCCCGGCGTCCGCCCGCGCGAGGAGCAGCAGGTCGGAGACGAGCCGGCTCATCCGGCGCGAGGAGCGCAGCGCCGAGTCCACCATCTCGGCGTCCTCGCCGCTCGGGTCCGCCGACTCCAATCGCTCTTGGAGCAGCTCGAGGTTGGCGAGGATGCTGGTCAGCGGCGTGCGGAGCTCGTGCGAGGCGTCCGCGACGAACTCGCGCTGGAGGTGCATCATCTGCTCGGTCTCCGCCCGGGCGGCGTCGAGTTGGCGGAGCATCCGCTCGAGCGTGCGGGCGAGCTCGCCGACCTCGTCATCGCGCTCGGGCTCGGGGATGCGCTGGGAGGGATCGCGGGTGAAGGCGATCTCGCGTGCGGTGGCCGTCAGCACCGCGATCGGCCGCATGGCGCGCCCGGCGATCGCCATGCCGGCCAACGCAGCGAGCATGGTGCCGCCGAGGACCCCGAGTGCGAGGAAGAGCCACAGGCGGTTGACGGTGGCGTTGATGCTGGCCTGACTTCGCGCGTACTCGACGTATACGGGCCGGACGGTGTCCAGGGTCGTCGGAACGGGGTAGGCGGCGACCGCGAAGCCGCCCACGTCCCGCACGTGATTGATATCCGGCGGACCCAGGTCGGGAGCATCCGCCGACGCGCCGTTCGGAAGCACGGAGCCGTCGTGGTAGACGTACCGAACCGTCGCGTTCGGGGCGAGCCCCATCGTCTGCGGCTGCGGCGTAAGGATGCGTCGGAACGGGGTCGTTTGCACCTGGGTCTGGGTGGCGATCGTCGACGCCGTCCCGCGAACGTCGTCGTTGAAGTCGTTGTGGAGGCGGTTCGACGTCAAGCGGCCCACGACGAGGGCGAAGATCACCAGGATCACCAGGGTCAGGGTCGCGGAGACGGCGGCGAGGCGCCACCGAACCGGCCAGCGCTTCGGCATCAGCGCGAGTGCGCGCTCAGGCAGCTTCATCGCGGGGGGCCCTGACCACGTACCCGGCGCCGCGCTTGGTGTGGAGGATGCGCGGCTCGCCTTCGGACTCGAGCTTGCGCCGCAGGTTCGAGATGAAGACGTCGATCGTGTTCGTGAGCGCCATCGGGTCGTATCCCCAGACCTCCTCCAGCAGGCGCTCACGCGAGATCACGAGCCGCTCGTTGCGCATCAGGTACTCGAGCAGCTCGAACTCACGGTTGGTGAGCTCGACCGGCCGATCGCCCCGGTGGACCTCGCGGGTGTCTGGGTTGAGCCGGAGGTCGCCCACCGCCAGCGAGGCCGTCCCGCGAGGCGGGCGCCGCCTCAAGAGCGCCCGCATCCGGGCGAGGAGCTCCTTGCGCTCGAACGGCTTCACCAGGTAGTCGTCGGCACCGGAGTCGAGGCCCACGACCCGGTCGTCGGTCTGGCTCCGCGCCGTGAGGATCAGGATCGGCGCGTCGCTTTCGGCGCGCAGGCGGCGGCACACCTCGACCCCGTCGAGCTTCGGCAGGCCGAGGTCCAGGATCACGAGGTCCGGGATGAAGTCCTCCGCCAGCTCCAGCGCGGCCACTCCATCCGCGGCCGAGCGCACCTCGTGGCCCTCCTGGCGCAGGGTCCGGCGCAGGACGTCCGCGATCTCCGCGTCGTCCTCGACGACCAGCACGCGGCCGGTGACGGTCTCTGAGGCGAGCATCAGTGAAAGGTTAGACCTGCTCGACGCGAAGTCCGGCGATCTTTACCGCCGCTTTATCCGCAGGGGTCGGTCCCGATGCGTCGAATTCGCTTCAGGCATGCTTTCGAGAACCGCGCGCCGCAGAAGCCGGCGCCCTCCGGCCCGCAACCAGGGGCGGTCGCGCTCCCGTGGTCATGCGCGCCCGCGGGGCGGGCGCCGGGATCCACGGGCGACGGCGGCCGCCCTGGAGCAGCGGCACCTCGATCTGATCGGCCTCGGCCTGATGGCCGCGAGCATCTACATGGCCTGCGTGCTGTACGCGGGCTGGGACGGCGGGCCCGTGGGCGGGTGGACGCAGAGCGCCTTGTCGACGGTCGCCGGCCGGATCGCCTACGTGGTCCCGATCGCCCTCGCCGGCTTCGGCATCGCCCTGGTGATGAGGCCGTTCCTCGCGGCCCCAGGGGCGCTCAACGCCGGCGCGCTCTTGCTCCTCTCGTCGCTCCTGCTCGCCTTCGCCGCGCAAACGGCCGGGCTGGGTCCCGCCCATCCGGCCAGGCACAGCTACTTCGATCACCGCTTCTACACGGTCCACGGCGGCATCGCCGGCGAGGCGCTGTACTGGGCGGCGACGACGCTGTTCCAGCGTCTGGGGGCGCACATCCTCGCCGTCCTGATGGCGGTCAGCGGCGCGCTGCTCCTGACCGGCACGACCGTTTCGGGGCTCGTCTCGCGGGCCGGGAGGGCGGCTCGCACGGCCGGCGCGGGCACCCGCGAGCTCGCCAAGACGGTGCGCCTGGGGGGGCTCGACGGCGCCGACCCCGACGGCGACCAGCTCGCGATCACGCGAGCCGACCCGACCGAGGCGCTGGCGACCGATGTCCTCGCCGAATCTGACGCCGGGGAGGCCGAGACGGTCGTCGCGGCGGCCCATGAAGAGGACCACGAATGGGTGGCCGACGAGCCGGAGCCTCCCCACGCGAACCAGTTCGCGTACGCCGAGGGCGACGAAGACGAGGCCGGCGATGACTCGGCTGTCCCCGGCAAGGAGGCGGCCGGCGCGGGGGTGACCCCGATGGGGAGCCGGCGCTCCGCCGTCACCGAGTCGGACGAGCTCGATTATCGCCTTCCGGCCCCGAAGCTGCTCGATCGGGGGAAGGGGGACCCCGGCCCCGACGTCCGGGACCGCGAGGCCGTGGCGAAGGCCCTCCTGGAGGCCCTGCGTCACTTCGGCGTCGACGCGAAGCTTCTGGGCGTGGTCAGCGGCCCCCACGTCAGTCGCTACGAGCTCCAGCTCGCCCCGGGGACGAAGGTCGGCGCGGTGGCCAAGCTTCGCGACGACCTCGCCTATGCCCTCGCCTCGACCGACATCCGGATCCTCGCCCCGATTCCCGGCAAGAAGGCCGTCGGCGTCGAGGTGCCGAACCAGAGGCGCCGCCTCGTGCGCCTCGGCGACATCTACGACGGTCGACCGAAGGGATCGTCGCCGCTCGCCGTGTGGCTGGGCAAGGACGTCTCGGGCCATTCGGTGTGGACGGACCTCGCGCTGATGCCCCACGCGCTGGTCGCCGGCACGACGGGGTCCGGAAAGTCCGGCTCGATCAACGCCATGCTCTGCTCGGTGCTCCTCCACGCCTCGCCCAACGAGGCGCGCCTCGTGCTGGTGGACCCGAAGCGAGTCGAGCTGAACCACTACGAGCGCCTCCCTCACCTCCTGACGCCGGTCGTGACGAATCCGCGACTGGCTGCCAACGTCCTCGCGAACCTGATCGGCGAGATGGAGAGCAGGTACGCGGTGATGGGCGAGGCCCGGACCAGGAACCTGGTCGAGCTCAATCGGACGCGGCGCAGGGCGGGGGAGCCGCCCCTGCCGCACATCCTCTGTGTGATCGACGAGCTCGCCGATCTGATGATGGTCGCCCCGGCCGAGGTCGAGGACTCGATCATCCGGCTTGCGCAGAAGTCCCGCGCGGTGGGGATCCACCTGGTGCTGGCCACCCAACGCCCGTCGACCGACGTGATCACCGGGACGATCAAGGTGAACATCCCCGCGCGCATTGCGTTCTCGGTCGCGTCGCAGGTGGACTCGCGCGTGATCCTCGACCAGGGCGGCGCCGAGACGCTCCTCGGGCAGGGTGACATGCTCTTCCGCCCGGTCGGCACCTCGCGCCTCCAGCGCCTTCAGGGCGCCTTCGTGACCGAGGACGAGATCGCCCGCCTGGTCGGCCATTGGGCCCGCCAGGGAGAGCCCGACTTCGACGAGGCTCTGCTCGAGGTGCGCGAGGAGGCCGACGACGAGCGTGAGGGCGAGCTCTCCCCCGACCACGACAACCTGCTGGAGGAGGCCGCGAGGGTCGTCGTCCAGAGCCAGACGGCTTCGGTTTCGATGCTTCAAAGGCGGCTTCGCGTCGGGTACACGAGAGCCGGCCGCCTCGTCGACATGCTCGAGCGGCGCGGGATCATCTCCGGATATGAGGGCTCGAAGCCGCGTCAGGTGCTGGTCGGCGAGGCGGAGCTGCCGCGCCTGCTGGAGCGCCTGGCCCCGCAGGGGAGTCCCGCGGGCGACCGGGACGCCGGACCCGAGGACGGGCCGGACACCGAGGCGGAGCTGGAGCCAGTCGGGGGCTGAGGTCGGGCGGAGCCGCTTCGGCGCAAGGGGGCGCGAGAATATGGCGCGTGATGGCATCGACCGCTGAGGGGGCCGGGCTTCCGATCGGAGAGGCCCTGAAGCGCACGCGAACGCGCCACAAGCTCGACATCGGCAGGGTCGAGGCGGACACCAAGGTGCGCGCCAAGTACCTGCGGGCGCTCGAGAACGAGGAATGGGACGTGCTCCCGGGCCCCGCCTATGCGAAGGGCTTTCTACGCACCTACGCCGAGTACCTCGGGCTCGACGGCGATGCGCTAGTCGACGAGTACCGGCGGACCGTGGAGAGCTCCCTGGGTCCGAACGAGGGGGGCTCGAGCTTCGCGGAGCCAGTGCTCGAGCACCACGGACGCCCTGGCGGCGAGCCGCGAAGCGGATGGAGGCGGGCGACGCCGCTGATCGTGGCGCTGGCGGCGGCGGTGGTGATCGTGCTCCTGGTGCTCGGGCTCACCGGCGGGTCCGGGCACAAGGAGCGCCATCGCCACCATCACCACCACGGAAAGGGGCACCACCATCACGCCAAGGGCGATGTGGCGGGTGGCGGCGGGCAGGCGGTGACGGTCTCGCTCACCACCCACGACGACATGGTCGTCTGCCTCCTTCCGGGCCACGGGCGGCCCCTGATCGATTCTCAGACCCTGATCGCGGGCGCCAAGGAGGGCCCCTTCCCGCCGGCTGACAACTACCGCCTCGATCTCGACAGCGGCGGGGCCGTCACGCTCACGACGAACGGTAAGCCTCAGCGGGTTCGCTCGAAGCGCCCGGCGAGCTTCGCGGTCGACTCCAGCGGGATCCGGCCGATCGACTTCGCCGGCCCCAACTGCCCGTGAGCGGCGAGGTCATTCGCGCCGGGGTCCTCGTCACCGGGACCGAGGTGCTGACCGGCCGGGTCACCGACCGAAACGGCCCCTGGCTGTCCGAGCGGCTCGGCGAGCTCGGGATCGAGGTCTCACACATCCTGTGCGTCGGCGACCGGGCCGCGGATCTGGAAGCGGGCTTGCGATTCCTCGCGGGCGAGGGCGCCGACCTGGTCGTGACGAGCGGCGGACTCGGCCCCACGGCAGATGATCTGACGGCGGAGGTGGTGGCGCGGTTCGCCGGCCGGGCGCTCGTTCTCGACGAGGGAATGGAGGAGAAGATCTCCCGAATCCTCGCCGGCTTCGCCCGCCGGCTTCGCTTCGATGCCGACGCGTTGCGGGAGGCGAACCGAAAGCAGGCGATGGTGCCCGAGGGAGCCGAGACCCTCGATCCGGCCGGAACGGCGCCCGGCCTGGTGGTCGCGACGGAGGGCCCGACGGTGATCGTCCTCCCGGGGCCGCCGCGCGAGCTCCAGGCGATGTGGCCCGAGGCCCTCGAGACGGAGCCCGTCCGCGATGTCCTGTCGCGAGCGAAGCCGTTTCACGGCTATACGCTTCGCCTCGTCGGGATCCCCGAGTCGGAGATCGCCAAGACGCTGCGCGGGGTGGAGGCAAAGAGGGACCTCTCCGCGCTGGAGATCACGACCTGCCTGCGCGGTGGCGAGCTGGAGGTCGACGTCCGTCATCGCGACGGCGCCGAGGGCGCGGCCGCAGCGGTGCGGGCCGCGATCGCCGAGCGCCACGCTCACCACCTGTTCAGCCAGGATGGGACGACGATCGACGAGTTGGTGGCCGACCTCCTGCGGGGCCGATCTCTCGGTCTGGCGGAGTCGTGCAGCGGCGGATTGCTGGCGGCGCGCCTCACCCGGCGACCTGGGGCGTCCGAGTACGTGGCGGGCAGCGTCGTCGCCTATTCGAACCGGGCGAAGTCGGACCTGCTCGGCGTCGATCCTGCCCTGATCGAGCGTCACGGCGCGGTCTCGCCGGAGGTCGCGGAGGCGATGGCCGACGGGGCGCTCGCGCGCTTTGAAGCCGACGTGGCGGTGTCGATAACCGGGATCGCCGGCCCCGACGGGGGGACGAAGGAGAAGCCGGTCGGCTACGTGTGCTTCTGCGCCAAGCTGGCTGACGGCGGGCGCTTGGCGCGCGATCCGGTGATCCCGGGAGGTCGCGACGACATCCGGGAACGCTCCGCCCTGGTGGGGCTGCACATGCTCCGGGTCGTTCTCTCCGGCGTAGAAGCGCCCCTCTAGGCGAAGAAGGTCTGCGCCCGCTCGAGGACCAGTCCGGGCTTCTCGTCGGCGATGAAGTGCCCGGTGCCCGGGACGAACTCGACCTCGATGTCGTCCGCGTGGCGGTGGACCGCGTCGAAGTAGTGGCGGGTCAACACCTGGTCGCCCGTTCCGAACAGGATCCGGGTGGGCGTCCGAAGCCTCGCGCGCCGGTAGCGACCGCGCACGAGCGCCAGGAGCTCACGCTGGAAGGTCCGGTAATAGAGAGCGCTCGCGCGGGCGCGCTCGGGCTCCCGCAACCGGCCGAGGAAGATCTCCGAGTCCGCGGTGGACCAGGAGCGCGAGCCCACCCAGCCGAACGCGGCGCGGCCGATCGGGCCGCTCTGCGAGACGATCCGGGGCCCTAGCGGGGACGCGATCACCCACTGGTACCAGAAGCGCCACACGGACAGAACGGTGCGCAGATCGACCCGGACGAAGGGGGGCGCGATGTTGAGCGCGAGGTAGCGCTTCACCCGTTCGGGCTCGCGGAGGCAGATCAGGAAGCCCACCCAGCCTCCCCAGTCGTGGCCGATCAGCCGCACGCTGTCGAGCCCGAGCTCGTCGAGCAGGGCGAGGATGTCGTCGGCCAGGGTTTCCTTCTCGTAGCCCGATCGGGGCGCATCACTCCACCCGAGTCCGCGGAGATCCGGGCAGATCACGCGGTAGCGTTCGGCCAGGGGCGGGATCAGGTGCCGCCACTCGTACCAGTGCTGCGGCCAGCCGTGGAGAAGCACGACCGGATCGGCCTCGGTGGCGCCCGCCTCGGCCACGTGGAGCCGGATCCCGTTGGCGTCGACGAAGCGGTGCTCGACCCCGTCGACGGAGGGGAAATCCTCGACCATGGGGCGCAATCTAATGGTCGCTCCCCGATCCCCTCGAACTTCTGCGGGTTGCGTCGACCCCCAGGACGGAAGGCGCCGAAGTTCGCAGAGCCCCTTGGCACCGATCCTTCACGATCCTCGCGCCCTTCGGGCCGGATCGCCGCATAGGTTGCGCCACTGATGGCGAAGGAGCGGCTGAAGAGCCCGCGGGCGCGGCTGTTCGTGGCGCTCGACCTGCCCGAGTCGGCTCGCGGCGGCCTCGTCGCCTGGCAGCGCGAAGCGCTCGGTGACCCGGCGCTGCGGTCGATCGCCCCGGAGGCGCTCCACGTGACGCTCTGCTTCCTCGCCTATCAACCCGAGAGCGAGATCGACCGCATCGCGGACGTCGTGTGCGGGGTCAAGCCACGCACGACCGAGCTTCGCTTCGGTCGCGATCCGGTCCCGGTTCCGCGGAACCGCCCTCGCCTGTTCGCCGTGGATGCCGAGAGCGAGGGCGCCGTCGCGCTTCAGGCGGAGCTCTCGGACCGGCTTCACGCGGCGCGCTTCTACAAGCCCGAGAAACGGCCCTTCTGGTCCCACGTGACCGTCGCCCGGGTCAAGCCCGAGAGGCGAACCTCCTCCGATCGTCGAGGGCGGCGCCGGAGGGGCCGCCCGATGCTCCTGGAGCGGGCGCCCACGGCGCTGCCGGACGAGCTGCTGGAGCCGTTCGACGCCCCTCGAGTGACGCTCTACCGCTCCCTGCTGCATCCCACGGGTGCGGAATACGTGTCGCTGGCGGCGCTCGATTTGACGTCCGACGGGGAGGGTTGACTAAGGCGTTCGCCGAGCAGGCGGAGAAAGGTGTGAAGACGATGGCAGAAGAGAAGAAGACAACCTTGAAGGCGGCCGACAAGGAGGCGAAGGCCAAGGACGCGGCCCTCCAGGCGGCGGTCACCCAGATCGAGCGTCAGTTCGGCCAGGGGTCGGTGATGCGGCTCGGCGACGAGAACGCGATTCAGGTCGAGACGATCTCCACCGGGGCGCTCTCCCTGGACCTCGCGCTGGGGGTCGGCGGCGTGCCACGGGGGCGGATCGTCGAGATCTTCGGCCCCGAGTCATCGGGAAAGACGACCCTCGTCTACCACATCATCGCCGAGGCTCAGGCACGTGGCGGGATCTGCGCCTTCGTCGACACCGAGCACGCGATTGACCCGATCTACGCAAGGCGGATCGGGGTTGACGTCGACGAGCTGCTCGTCTCGCAGCCCGACTACGGCGAGCAGGCGCTCGAGATCGTCGATGTCCTGGTGCGCTCCGGCGCGGTCGATCTGGTCGCGATCGACTCGGTGGCCGCGCTCACCCCGCGGGTAGAGCTCGAGGGCCAGATGGGGGAGACCCAGGTGGGCCTCCAGGCGCGGCTGATGTCGCAGGCGCTCCGCAAGCTCGCCGGGAACCTCAGCCGGGCGCACACCGTGTGCGTGTTCACGAACCAGATCCGGGAGAAGATCGGGGTCAGCTTCGGCTCGCCGGAGACTCAGCCGGGGGGACGGGCGCTCAAGTTCTATGCCTCGCAGCGGCTCGACATCCGCCGGATCGAGACCCTCAAGGAGGGCACCGAGGCGGTCGGCAACCGGGTCCGGGTGAAGGTGGTCAAGAACAAGGTCGCGGCGCCTTTCCGCCTGGCCGAGTTCGACATCGAGTACGGAACCGGGATCTCGAGCGAGGGCTGCCTGCTCGACCTCGCGCTCGAGCACGACCTGGTGCAGAAGTCGGGCTCGTTCTTCTCCTACGGCGAGCTGCGGCTCGGCCAGGGGCGGAACAACACGAAGCAGTACCTGGCGGAGCACCCGGAGACCGCCCGCGAGATCGAGGCCAAGCTGTTCGATGCGCTGGGGATCGAGCCCCCCGCGGCCGAGCCCGGCGCGATCGCCGAGACGGCCACGGAGGCTCCGCCTCCCGCCGCGGAACGCAAGGCCGCCTAGCGGTCAGTCGTGTCCGACGACGCGCAGGGCGCGTTCGAGGTCGGCCTCGCTGCTCTGAGGCGGAAGGAGCGAACGCGGGCTGAGCTCGCAGACTTGCTGGCGCGGCGCGGCTTCGATGCCGGGGAGGTGGAGTCGGCCCTCGCGCGCCTAGTCGATGCCGCGGAGCTCGACGACGAGCGCTTCGCCAACCGCTTCGCCGAGGACAAGCGCGAGCTCGGGGGATGGGGCGCGGAGCGGATCCGCGAGGCGCTGGCGGCGAGGCGGGTCCCGGAGGCGCTCATCGACGCCGCGCTCGAGGGGGACTCGCAGGCCGCACAGCTCGAGCGGGCGAGGCGACTGCTGGCCCGCCGAGCCCCGCCCCTCGCGGACGACTCCGACCGCGCTCGCGCGCTCGGCTTCCTCACCCGCCGCGGCTACGGCTACGAGGTCGCCTACGAGGCGGTGCGGGCCGCGGCTCGAGAGCTCGCCCGGCCCCCAGCCTGATGGGTGGGCTCGAGCCACGCCGCGGCGCCGCTTGCGCGATCGTCCGCCCCGGTTTACGATCCAGGGGCGACCGTCTGTCGCTCGAAGACGCGAATGACCAGCTATTTCAGGCTTTTGACAAAGAGAATGCAGAGACTCCGATTTCCCCTGGACATCGGGAGGGCTCACAGCTGACGTACCGCCCCCAGGGGCGATAGCGGCCTAAGTGTCTCCGGCGTCGCCGGTCGCGGGCTCGTCCTGGACGGGTCCCTGACCGAAAGCGAACGAAACCGGCCGCGACGGCCGGGGGAGAGATAGCCATGGAGATACGCGCGCTGTTGCAGCCTTGGCGACGGTGGGCACCCGAGCGCGAGGACGCGGACCCGGTCGATGAGGCGAAAGCCCCGATCGCGGACGAGCTCCGGGTGCGCCGTCAGGAGATCGCGCGGATGGAGGAGCAGGCGCTTCGCGAGGCCGAGTCGCTCGAGCTCCAGCGGGCCGACCTCGAGCGGCGCCGCCACGTGCTGGAGGACCGTGAGCGAAACCTCACCGGCCAGAGCGAGGAGCTGAAGCGCGCCAAGCGGGTCCAGCGGCGGGAGCTGGAGCGGATCTCGGGGCTGAGCGCCTCGCAGGCGCGGCAGCTCCTGGTCTCCGAGGTCGAGCAGGAGGCCAAGCATCAGGCCGCGCTGAGGCTTCAGGAGATCGAGAGCCAGACGAAGCGCGATGCCGAGCGGCGCGCGCGCAGCATCCTGTCGGTAGCGATGCAGAGGCTCGCCGCACGGCACGCGAGCGACAGTACCACCCGCCTGGTCGAGCTTCCGAGCGACGAGATGAAGGGAAGGATCATCGGTCGCGACGGGCGGAACATTCGCGCGCTCGAGAAGCTCACCGGCGTGGACGTGATCATCGACGAGACCCCGTCCGCGGTCCTTCTGTCGAGCTTCGACGGCGTCCGGCGGGAGGTGGCGCGAGTCACGCTCGAGCGTTTGATCGCCGACGGCAGGATCAACCCGGCGCTGATCGAGGAGACCTATGGGCACGCGCGGGACGAGATCGGCGAGCGGATCGTCGAGGAGGGCGAGCGGGCGGCGCTCGAGGCCCGGGTGCAGGGGCTCGACCCCGAGCTCGTGGCGCTCCTCGGGCAGCTCAAGTTCCGCACCAGCTACGGGCAGAACGTGCTCGATCACCTGGTCGAGTGCTCGCAGCTCGCGGGGCTGATCGCCGCTGAGCTCGGCGCCTCGGTGGAGACGGCCCGTCGCGCCGCGCTCCTGCATGACATCGGCAAGGCGGTGACGCACGAGGTCGAGGGGCCGCATGCCGCCGTCGGCGCGCGAATCGCCCATCGGCACGGGGAGCCCGACGCGGTCACCCACGGGATCGAGGCCCACCACAACGAGGTCGAGCCTCGGACGGTGGAGGCGGTGATCGTCCAGATCGCGGACGCGCTGTCCGGGGCGCGGCCGGGGGCGCGGGGGGACTCGCTCGAGGAGTACGTCGAGCGGCTTCGCGACCTCGAGGAGATCGCCTCGCGCTATGACGGCGTCGACCGGGTCTACGCGATGCGGGCCGGCCGGGAGATCCGCGTGATCGTCGATCCCGGCAAGGTGGACGACGACCGGGCCGCGCTGATCTCCCACGACATCGCCGCGGCGATCGAGAAGGAGATCGAGTACCCGGGGCAGATCCGGATCACGGTGATTCGGGAGAGCCGAGCGACCGCCGTCGCGAGTTAGGATCCCGCGGCGTGAACGGGACGCTGTTCTACATCTTCGGGATCATGCTGGTCGTCTCGGCCGTCGTCGTCGCCCTGGTCGGGCTCCGCTTCGAGGACTTCCCGCCGACCCGCATCGTGCTGGCGGCCGTCGTCGCCTACTTCGCATGCCTGGTCGGCGCGACGACCACCTTCGCGGTCCTGCACGCGGCGGACGACCAGCACGCCCGCGAGGCGGAGCAGGCCCAGGCGGCCACGCAGACGCCCACGGGGAGCACCAGCACGGGCTCCACCACCGCGAGCGTTCCCGGGATCTCGACCAGCTCCACCACGACCCCGCCGACCGCCGGCGGCAAGGGATCGACGCTGAAGCTCGCCGCCGCACCGGACACGATCGCCTACGACACCAAGCAGCTCAGCGGGACGGCCGGTCAGGTGACGATCGACTTCGACAACCCCTCGGCGCTCACGCACGACGTCTGCATCGAGGGGCCCACCGGGCAGCAGATCGGCTGCAGCGACCAGATCGCCCAGAGCACCGCGACGCTCTCGGAGAACCTCAAGGCCGGCA
>DATGAF010000024.1:0-4389 GCA_035313645.1 Solirubrobacterales bacterium | reverse complement strand
CCAAGAAGGCGTCGGGTGCCACCACCAGCTCCACATCCTCCGCGTAGTGGCTCATCGCGCGCGGGAAGTCGCGCTCGTTCGTCGCCGCGAACTGGTCGAGCACGACTTCGACGTTCTCCTTGGACATGCGCGCGCAGTATCTCGACCCGGTGGGCGAGACCGTCATCAGCTCGCTCCCCGCGATGAGCCGAGCCGCTCGCGCTCAGCCGAACCAGTGCGGGGGGACGGTCCCGAGCGAGAGCCGCTCGGGTCGCTTCCCGAGCGTGACGGCAGCGGCCCGAAGGCCGGACACGAACGCCGCCTGCACCGTCCCGTAGCCCTCGGGCACGGTGGCCTCGCCCGCGAACTCCAGCCGCTTGGAGACGGGCTCCCCGAGACGGCGCATGTCGTCGACGCCGGCCCCGATGGGTATGTAGCTGTAAGCGCCGAGCGAGCATGGGTCCCCCATCCAGTCCGTGCCGAGCGTCTCCACTGGATCCGGCACCGACCCGAACATGTTTCGAAGGACGTCGAGGGCGACTTGGACTCGATCCTCGAGGGGAACCTGTCTCAGGTCCGGGGTGCAGCGTGGGTTGTAGAGGGCGACGAGCGACGGGGCGCCGACGTGCCGGCTGAAGTCGAACCACGCCGGAAAGGCCCGATCCTCCGCCACGTAGGTGATCTCCCAGACCGAGTCGGGCCAGAACCGCTCGGAAAAGCGGAAGGCCAGCTTCTCCTCAGCCCCCATCGCCAGGCGGTCGATCGCCGCAGCGTGCGCGTCATCGAGCGGGGGATCGAAGGCGACGGTGCCGGCGCGCAGCACGCCCAGCGGCACCGTGACGATCGCGCGATCGCCCTCGAACGTGCCGCGATCGGTGACGACCGAGATCTCGGCGCCGCCGTGCTCCACGCGGGTGACCGTGGCGCCCACCCGCACGTCGAGTCCGGCGGCGAGCAGATCGACCAGGCCTCCGTACCCGCCGACGGGCACGAGGTTCCCTCCCGACCCCTCCGCATACGCCGCGACGCCGGCAAGGGAGATGCGATCCGGCGGCGCCGCGACCACCAGCGCGCCGGCCAGCCACAGGAGCGCGAACCTTGCCAACTCCCCCACGCGCCCCTCGAGCCCGCGGTCGGCGAGAAACCACTCGACCCCGTCGACGAATCGATCGCTGTCGGGAAGAGCGGCTTTCGCCTCGGCCGGGTCCCAGTCCGCCTGCAGGGTCCCGGTGATCGTGGTGGCACCGGGGCCGTCGACCCACTCGCCTGCCCAAACTGCCATCGGCGCGCCGAAGGCCCCGTCGTTCCTCGTCGCGATCCCGGCGGCGGCGAGCGCCTCGGCCACCGGGTTGCCGATCGGGGAGTGAACCCAGGCGCCGCCGAGGTCGATCGCCCCGGGGCCGAGGGGGGCCGTCCACGTCCGTCCGCCGATGCGCTCGCGTGCCTCGACGACGATCACCTCGGCGCCGGCGCAGCGCGCCGCGTCGGCGGCCACGAGGCCCGCGACGCCCGCTCCGACCGAGATCACGCGCACTTCCCAAGCGAGGCTACCGCCGGGAAGATGGAGACGGCGGGAATCGAACCCGCGTCCGCGGTCGCGCTACGAACGGCTTCTACAGGCATAGCCGGCGCTTTGATCTCGCCGTCCGGGTCCGCGTCGGCGGGTGAGTCCGGACGGCCAGTCCCCTTAGATGTCCCCTGGCGGCGGGGACGGGCCGCGTCGGGTGAGCCCGTTTTTGAAGCCGGTCCCCCTCCCCACGGGCCCAGGGAGGGCCGACTCCTCACCTACTTAGTTTGAGCTAAGCGGCGAGGGCGAACTCGTGGTCCGCACTTATTGTTTTTCCCGGTGTTTAACGAGGCCTCCGGGAACCTCGGCCTGCAACCGTTCGCACGGATCGACCACGTCGAAGCCTGTCGTCCCCGTGCTATGTCGCTGCCAATAGGGTAGCCATCACTGGCATGAGCGAGAGGGAGTTCGACGCGATCGTGGTCGGGGCCGGCGCGCCCGGAGAGGTCTGCGCCGGGCGCATCGCCGAGGGCGGCCTCGAGGTCGCGCTCGTCGAGGCCCGGCTGGTCGGCGGCGAATGCTCCTACTACGCGTGCATGCCCTCGAAGGCCCTCCTCCGCCCCGGGGAGGCGCTCGCCGAGGTGCGCCGCGTCCCGGGCGCCGCCGAGGCCGTGACGGGCGATCTCGACGCCGAGGCGGCGCTGCGGCGGCGCGATGAGGTGATCTCGAATCTCGACGACTCCGGGCAGCTGCCCTGGCTCGAGGAACGCGGGATCGAGCTGTTCCGCGGCCGGGGAGCCCTCGACGGCGAGCGCCGCGTCAAGGTCGGCGAGGACATCCTCACCGCCCGCCGGGCGGTGGTCGTCGCCACCGGATCACGTGCCTCGACCCCGCCGATCGACGGCCTCGCCGACGCCGAGCCCTGGGACAACCGCGAGGCGACGACCGCGAAGCACGTCCCGGAGAGCCTGGCGATCCTGGGCGGCGGGCCGGTGGGGGCCGAGATGGCGGAGGCGTGGCGAAGCCTCGGCTCGCGGGTGACGCTGATCGAGGCAGCCGAGCGGGTGCTCTCGGCGGAGGAGCCGTTCGCGAGCGAGCAGGTGACCGAGGCGCTTCGCGAGCGCGGCGTCGACGTCCGAACGGGCGCCAAGGCGACGGCTGTGCGGGGCCGCGGAGGGGAGGTGAGCGTCGAGCTCGAGGGAGGCGAGGCGATCTCCGCCCAGGAGCTGTTGGTGGCCGCCGGACGCGAGGGGCGGACGAAGGGGATCGGGCTGGAGACGGTTGGGATCGAGCCGGGCCGCTGGCTCGAGGTCGACGATCAGCTGCGAGTGGGAGGATCGGACTGGCTCTACGGGGTCGGGGACGTGAACGGACGCGCCCTTTTGACCCACATGGGCAAGTACCAGGGCCGAGCCGCGGCCGATCGGATCCTCGGCAGGGACGGCGCGGCCACCGCTGAGCAAATGGGCTCCCCGCGGGTGACGTTCACCGACCCCGCCGTCGCGGCGATCGGCAAGACCCTGGCCGCCGCGCAGGAGGCCGGGATCAACGCCCGCGCGGTCGACGTCGAGACCTCGGCGACGGCCGGGGCGAGCTTCCACGGCCGAAACGCCCCGGGCACGAGCCGGATCGTCGTCGACGAGGATCGGAGGGTTCTGGTGGGCGCCACCTTCGTCGGCCCCGAGACCGCCGACTTCCTCCACGCCGCGACGATCGCCGTCATCGCCGAGGTTCCGCTGGAGCGCCTGTGGCACGCGGTCCCGGCGTTCCCCACCCGCAGCGAGGTCTGGCTGAAGCTGCTGGAGGCCTACGGCCTCTAGCGACTCAGAGCGTGAGCCTTCCCTTCAGCTGATCCAGGAAGGAGCGCGGGAGGCCCGGGATCCGGTCGAGCTCGTCGAGCGATCGGAACCCGCCGGCACGCTCCCGGTAGGCGAGGACCCGGCCTGCCTGCGTCACCGAGAGCTCCAGGTTGCGCAGATCGTCGTAGGTGGCGTCGTTCAAGCTCACCGGCCCCTCCTCGGCGCCCGGCGGCGGTGAGGGCTCGGCCAGCCGATCGGCGGCGGGTTCGGGTGCCAGGGGCGACGTCGGCGGCGGCTCGGGAGGCCGCGCCTGCTCGTAGGGCGAACGCATCGGCCTGAGCCCCGAAGGTGCCGGGGGCTCGGGGCCTGGCGCCGGTGACTCGGGGGCTGGCGCCGGCGGCTCGGGGCCTGGCGCCGGCGGCTCGGGCCGCGGGGCGAGTGGCTCGGGCTGCGTTCGCGCGGGCTCCGGCCCGAGGTCCCCGAGCCTGCTCACCGTCTCGCGCGCCTTGGCCTCCGCCTCCGAGGCGCGCCGCTCGGCCTCGGCGATCTGGTCGAGGAGCTCTCGCAGGCGCTCGTCGGCCTCCACCTCCTCGGACTTCAGCTTGGCGAGCTTCTCGGCGCGCGCCACCCGCGCCTCGGCCTCGCTGGCGCGGGCTTCGACGTCCTCGAGCCGCTTCCGGGCCCGGTCCAGTGCCTCGGCGGTGCGCTGCTGAGCCTCGGCGAGCCGCGTCTCGGTCTGCTGCAGCTCGCTCGCGAGCTCCTCCTCCTGCGCTCGGCGTCGCTCGAGTTGCTCCTCGGTCGCACGAAGCTCGGCCATCAGCTGCTCGCGCCTCGGGACGCGTGCCGCCGCTCCGGTAGCACCCGCGGCGACGCCGGCTGCCGCCGCCGTCTCCGCGGCAGGCTCGGGCGGGGTGACCGGCTCGGGCGCCGCCTCGCCCGCCTGGGCGCCGGCCGGCTCGGCCGGCTCGGGCGCCGGGGCTCGCGCCTGCTCGGCCTCGCGAATCCGCCGCTCCGCCTCTTCCCGGACGCGCCCCTGATCGGGCTCCGTGGCGGGCTCTTCGTGCCCCCGCTCGGATTCATCGAGCCGGGCCATCGCCTCCCGCT